>NZ_JALNUQ010000039.1:0-40505 GCF_026540875.1 Sphingomonas sp. GM_Shp_2 | reverse complement strand
GCGCGGGCGGAGGAGGAGGTGCGGCGCTGCGGCGTGCAGGTGGCGATCAACACGCCCTATGCCGGCGCCCACATCCTGGAGCGGCACGGCGCGCCGACCCGCGGCATTCATGCCATCCAGCTGGAACTGGATCGCAGCCTGTATCTGGACGCGGCGCTGGACCAGCCGGGGCCGGGGTTCGGAGAAACCGCGGCGCTGGTCGCGCGGGTGCTGTCGGCATTGGCGGACGAGGCGCTGTCCGCCGCGTGCCAGATGGCCGCCGAATAAAAAAACCACCCCGCGCATTGGTGCGCGAGGTGGCCAAGGTTCAGGGAGGAGACACGCTGAAAGCGTGTCATACGACACCGCGAAAGGGGGGACACGGCGTCGTACAGGGTATAAATAGGCGAGCCGGCTTTTGGTTCAACCCCGCCGCACACGATCCGTCATTTTTCCGTCACGCCCCGGCGCCGGCTGCGTGCGCGCCATGATATCGCCTCGCAGGATCAGATGGCGGCGGGTGTACGTCCCTGCCGGTAGCTTCAGTCAGCGGCGTCCGCGGTACGCTCGGGGAAGGGCGCGGGATCGACAAAGGCCAGCGCAATCCGGCCGATCGCCCGCTGAATCGGCACAACGCCGCCAAGCAGCGCATCGAACAAGACGCCGATCACCGGTGCAGCGATCGTCCGGTGAAGCCCAGTCGCGACCATGGAGTGGCGACTGGACCCGGCGATCGGCGTCTTCGATTTCCTGAAAGAGCCGCCTTTACTGAGCCGGCTGGAATTGCGGCTGCGGCTGCTTGCCCTGCTGAACCTGACGGGCAAAGAGGTCGCGCATCAGGGACAGGGAGAACAGATGGGCGTAGAGCAGCGGCAGCATGCCCGACTGGCTCATCTTGCGCAGCTGATCGCCACGCATGTCGACCAGCTTCTCTTCGTTGATCATCTGGAAGCCGCGATAGACGAAGGGCTGCGCGGCGCCGTCCGGCTGAATGGAGACTTCGCCGTCCATCAGCAGGTCCATTTCCTGCAGTTCCTTCATGAAGTTCTGCGTGCGGGCGCCCGCCTGCTCGAACGATTCGGCGAATTGCAGGATGTTCTGCGTCAGCTGCGACGGTTGGTTGCCCTCGAACAGCGCCTCGCCCTCGTCGAACGCGCCGATCGTCGGCGAGGTCGGGTCGAAGCACAGCGACAGCTCCTCCGCCTCGGGACGCAGGCGCGCCAGCATGTAGGGATAGCGGCGGACATAGGCGGGAACGTAGAAGCTGGTCTCGTTCAGCTTGCCGTCCTCGTCGACGAAGACGTTCACGCCCTCGTTCAGGCCCATCAGTGCCAGCGGGATCGCCTCCGGACCGACCGAGAAGACGATCGGCATGAAGCGCTGCACCAGCGGGAATTCGTCCACGGTGACGGGGATCGCATGCTGGCCGACGAGGAAGGGCGCGGTATCCTGCGGGCGCACCTTGTAATTGGCATGAACCTCGCTCGAAAGCGGTTCGAGGCCATTGTAGAAAAGCGGAAGCGACGGCGCGCTGGCCATGAAGACTCTCCAGAAGATGAAACGGCGGCGGCGAGCCGCGCGCGACCTGCCGGTGTCTATGGGGCCTTGGGGTCAGGTGCAAGCGCGACCAGTTTGCCCGGGTTCAGCAGCCCGGCCGGGTCGACCGCGCGCTTGATCGCCGCCAGCGTCGCCACGCGGGCGGGCGACAGCCGGGCCAGTTCGTCGCGCTTCATCTGGCCGATGCCGTGTTCCGCCGAGATCGACCCGCCCCAGGCGACCACCAGGTCATGGACGAAGCGGGTGATTGCCGGCGCCTGTTCCGCATAGAACCGGTCGCGATCGGTGCCGGGGGCGCTGCGGACATGGAAATGGATGTTGCCGTCGCCGAGATGGCCGAAGCCCGATGCATGGGTGCCTGGGAAGCGGGCATCGCAGGCGGCGGCCGCCTCGATCATGAAGCGCGGCATCGCGTCGACGGGAACGGACAGGTCGTGCTGCGTCGCCGGCCCCAGCGCGCGCTCCGCATCGGACAGCGAATCGCGCAGCCGCCAGAAGCCCTGCGCCTGCGCCTCGCTGGCGGCGATCACCGCGTCGGCGATGACATTGGCCTCCAGCGCGCGGGCGAGCAGCGTTTCCAGGAGGTGCGACGGCGGCTCGCCCCGCGCATCCGCCGCGGTCGCCTCGATCAGGATGTGCCAGGCGTGATGGCCGGCGAGCGGCGGACGGGCGCCGGGAACATGCGCCACCGCCGCGGCCAGCGTTTCGGCGGGCATGATCTCGAAACTTTCGATCGCGTCGGTCGCGGCCTGCAGGCGACGGAGCAGCGCCAGCCCGTCCGCCGGGCTGGCCACCCCGACCCAGGCGGTCGCCGCCTGCGCGATGGCGGGCACCAGATGCAGCGTCGCGGCGGTGACGACGCCCAGCGTCCCCTCCGCCCCGATCAGCAGCTGGTCGAGATCATAGCCGCGATTATCTTTTTTCAGAGCGGACAGGCCGTCATGGATCGTGCCGTCGGGCAGCACCGCTTCCACGCCGGCGACCAGCCCCCGCATCGTGCCGAACCGCAGGACCTGCGTCCCCCCCGCATTGGTCGAGACCAGTCCGCCGATCGTGGCATTGCCGCGCGCGCCCAGCGTCAGCGGGAAGCGCCGGCCCTTGGTGAGCGCCGCATCGTGCAGGTCGGCTAGGATCACGCCCGCCTCCGCCACCGCCAGCCCTGCGGCGGCATCGATGTGGCGGATCCGGTTCATCCGGCGCAGCGACAGGATCAGCGCGCTGCCGTCGGCCGGGGGTGTCGCGCCACCGACCATCGAGCTGTTGCCGCCCTGCGGGACGAGGGGCACGCCGTGCGCGGTGGCGGTCGCCAGGATCGCGGCGACGTCGTCACGCGTCGCGGGCGCCAGGATCGCGGGCGCATGGCCATGGAAGCGGCGGCGCCAGTCGATTTCCCACGGCGCGATCGCATCGCGATCGGTGATGACGGCTTTGGCGTCCAGCAGCGGGCGAAGCGCGTCGATCAGGCGGGTTTGCGCAGGGGTCATGACGGTCGCGGATTTAGGTCGAGTTCATGAGACGTTCAACGATCGGGCTTATGCGGAAGCCATCTTGTCATGATTCGCCCACCGATTCGCCTTCTTGCCGCGCTTGCCACACCTGCCCTGATCGGGGCGGCGGATGGTCCGCATGTGCGGGTGACGCAGATGACGGTGCGCGAGCGGATCGTGGTGCGGGTGCCGCGCGTCGGCATGGCGATGCGCCAGCCGATGGCACCGGCGAAGTGGAAGGAGCGCAAGGGGCCGAAATGCATTGCGGCCTCCACCCTGGCCGGCGCGTTGGTGAGCGAGACGGGCTCGGTCGACCTGGTGCTGACCGGTGGCAGCCGGGTGCGCGCCAAGCTGAGCGGGGAATGCCGGCAGCTCGACTTCTATTCCGGCTTCTATCTGCGGCCCGCGCCCGACGGGCGCGTCTGTGCCGACCGGGATGCGATCCGCATGCGATCGGGCGCGGCCTGCGAGATCGACCGGTTCCGGACGCTGGTTCCTGCCAAGTGATCTCGTGCCGCGCGGCGGCAAAGCTTGACAAATCGGCTGAAATCCGCGAGCGCGCGACGAACGTGTGCATGGGGCCGTGTCGTCCCCCCAGCGCCATTATTTCCGGACCCCTGCATGAGCTTTGCCGATCTCGGCCTATCCGACGAACTTCTCCAAACGGTGACGGATGCCGGTTATACCGAGCCGACGCCGATCCAGGCGTCCGCCATCCCGTCCGTGCTGATGATGCGCGACATCATCGGCATCGCCCAGACGGGGACCGGCAAGACGGCATCGTTCGTGCTGCCGATGATCGACATTCTGGCCCAGGGGCGCAGCCGGGCGCGCATGCCGCGCTCGCTGATCCTGGAGCCGACGCGCGAACTGGCCGCGCAGGTGGCCGAGAATTTCGAGAAATATGGCGCGAACCACAAGCTGTCGATGGCGCTGCTGATCGGCGGCGTGTCGATGGGCGACCAGATCAAGGCGCTGGAAAAGGGCGTCGACGTGCTGATCGCGACGCCGGGACGGTTGATGGACCTGTTCGGGCGGGGCAACATCCTGCTGACCGGCTGTTCGATGCTGGTCATCGACGAGGCGGACCGGATGCTCGACATGGGGTTCATCCCCGATATCGAGGAAATCTGCACCAAGCTGCCCAAGCAGCGCCAGACGCTGTTGTTTTCCGCAACGATGCCGCCGCCGATCAAGAAGCTGGCGGACAAGTTCCTGGAAAATCCCAAGACGATCGAGGTCGCGCGCGCGGCGACCACCAACGCGAACATCACCCAGTGGGTGGTGCCGGTCGCGGCGCAGGCGTCCGAAAAGCGCAAGCGCCTGCGCCAGGTTTTGCAGCAGGAGGGGATGCGCAACGCGATCATCTTCTGCAACCGCAAGACGACGGTGCGCGAACTGAACAAGTCGTTGAAGCGGCATGGCTTCCGCTCCGGCGAGATTCACGGCGACATGGAGCAGCCGCAGCGGCTGGCCGAACTGGACCTGTTCAAGCGCGGTGACGTGAACATCCTGGTCGCCTCCGACGTCGCGGCGCGCGGACTGGACATCAAGGGTGTCAGCCATGTCATCAATTTCGACGCGCCCTGGCATCCCGACGATTATGTGCACCGCATCGGCCGCACCGGTCGCGGCGGCGCGACGGGCATCGCCTTCACCTTCGTGACGCCGGACGATGCCGAGAACATCGCCAATATCGAGAAGCTGACCGGTCAGAAGATCGCGCCACTCGACCTGCCGCCCGCGGCCGAGGAAGAGGAGCGTCCCAAGCGTGTCCGGCGCGAGCGGCCTGCGCGCGAGGATCGGCCCCGTGAGGATCGTTCGGCGCGTGAGGAACGGCCCCGCGAGGACCGTCCGGTGCGTGAGGACCGCCCGGTGCGTGACGATCGCCGCGAGGACGGCGAACGGCCCGCAGCGGAGGCACCCGCCTATCGCGGCGAGGATCGTCGCCCGCCGCGTGACGAACGCCGTGATCGCCGCCCGCGCCGCGACGAGCGCGACGAGGGACCCGATGACGGTTGGAACGGACCGATCCCGGAATTCCTGATGGTCTCGCTCAACCGGTAAGCGATTTCGAGGCGTTTCGTGCCGTTGAACGACATCATCAGCTTTACCGTGCCACAGCCGGTCGGCCTCGCCTCGCCGTGCGTGAACATATGCCGGATGGACCAGAGCACCGGATGGTGCGTGGGATGTGCGCGGACGATCCGCGAAATCTCGAACTGGAGCGCCAAGCCGGCGGAGGAGCGCCGGGCGATCCTGGCCGCGCTGCCCCCGCGCAAAGCGGCCTTGGCCGCCCGCGCGAAGGCGTCCTGACCGGCACTCAGCCGGCGTCGGCCTTTGCCGGCATCAAGGCATCGTCGATCTCGCTCGCGCGGCGATGCGCCGGGCGATCCGCGATCCGCGCGATATAGGCCATGAACGGTGCCGACTTCGGCAGCAGGCCGAACCCGGTGTACCACATCAGGCTCGACCCGACATACACGTCCGCCGCGCTGAAGCGGTTGCCGGCGATATAGTCCCGGTCCTTCAGCATCGATTCCAGCGTCCCGGCGGTCAGGTCGAGCGTGCCGTAACCAGCCATCTGCTGCTGCCGCGCATCGGGCTCCACGCCCATCGACCGGTTGGTGATCGCCGCCTCCAGCGGGCCGGCGCCGAAGAACAGCCAGCGATAATAATCGGCGCGCTCAGTGGGTGCCGGCGCCAGCCCGGCCTGTGGAAAGGCATCCGCCAGATAGGCGCAGATCGCCGCCACCTCGGTCACCACCGTGCCCTGATGGACGATCGCCGGCACCTTCATCATCGGATTGATCGCGCGGTAGGCATCGTTCTTCATCGTCGTGCCATAGTCCAGCACAACCGTTTCATAGGGGGCGCCGACCTCTTCGAGCATCCACCGGGCAATGCGCCCCCGCGACATGGGGTTGGTGTAGAGCGTGAGATCGGCGGCCATTGGTGCTGCTCCTGATTCGTTGGAACAGGAGTGGAACATCGATGCCGCTACCGGTCAAGCCGGGCATGGAGGAAGCGGGTCGTGCGATCCCAGGCGAGCGCCGCCGCCGCCGCATCGTAACGCTGTGCCGACGTATCGTTGTTGAACGCATGATCCACGCCGGGATAGGTGAACGGCTCGACCGATTTGCCGGCGGCCTTGAGCGCGGCGACCCAGGGCTCGCCGGTGGCGTTCACCCGCGCATCCTTGCCGGCATAATGCAGCATCAGGGGCGCCGACACGCGCGCGGCCTCCGCCGGATCGGGCGCGGGACCGTAATAGGCGACACCGGCGGCCAGGGCCGGACCCGCCGCGACCGCCAGCCGGTTCACGAACGCGCCGCCCCAGCAGAAGCCGACCGCGCCGACCTTGCCGGTGCCCGTCCGCTGCGTGGCCGCACGTGCGATAAAGCCGCGGGCCTGTTTCAGCGCGAGATCATAGTCGAGGGTGCCGATCATCGCGCGGGCCTTGTCCTCGTCGGCAGGCGTGCCACCCTGCGGCGCGAGGAAGTCGGGGGCGATCACGCGAAAGCCGGTCAGGGCCAGGCGGCGCGCGACATCCTGGATATGCGGGGTCAGGCCGCGATTCTCGTGGATGACCAGGACGTAGCCGAGTTTTGCCTTTGGCTGGCGAGGGGCTGCGAAATAGGCGATCGAGGGGGCGCCGCCCTCGGTACCGACGCTGCGATCGGTGACGAGGCGGGGGTCCTTGGGATCGACCTGTGCGGCGGCGGCGGGACTGGCGGCGATCGACAGGATCAGCGCCTCCGCCGCGGTCGCCGATCCGGCGAGCAGCGTCATCTGGCGCAGCAGGGTGCGGCGATCGTGATGCTCGTGGGTGAAGGCGTCGTAGATCTCGATGGCGCGGTCGCGAAGATCGGTCATGCGGCAACTCCCATGATGCGGTCCGTGATCGGTGGAGGTTACGCAGCGCGATCATCTGTGCCAAGGGAGCGCAAGATTGTTTCTTCGGATGGTGACACCGACCCGAGATCGGGCACCAGCCGAGGGGAGACCGTGAGAGGAGTAGCAGCGTTCCCATGACCACCGACCTGATCGTCGAGACGAGCGGCGCCGTCGGGCGCCTGCGGTTGAACCGGCCCAAGGCCCTTCATGCGCTGAACGCCGGGATGTGCCAGGCGATATTGGACGCGCTGGAGGATTGGCGCGGCGATGCCAGCATCCGCGCGGTGCTGATCGACCATACCGAGGGCAGGGGGTTTTGCGCGGGCGGCGACATCCGCCTGCTGAGCGAAAGCGGCGCCGGCGACGGCGCGGCGGCGCGGGCGTTCTTTCATACCGAATACCGGATGAACCACCGGCTGTTCACCTATGCCAAGCCGATCGTCGCGGTGATGGACGGGATCACCATGGGCGGCGGCGTCGGCGTGGCCCTGCCATGCGCCAAGCGCATCGCGACGGAGAATACGCGCCTTGCCATGCCGGAAACCGGGATCGGCCTGTTCCCGGACGTCGGCGCGGGCTGGTATCTGTCGCGCCTGCCGGGGCGGATCGGCCAGTATCTGGCGCTGACCGGCCACCGGTTGAACGGGGCGGAATGCTGCGCGCTGGGCCTTGCCACCCATTATATCCCGTCCGCCGATCTCGACGAGGCCAAGCGGCATATCCTGGCCGATCCGACCGCGCTGGACGCGATCCTTTCCGACCTGTCGGTGCCGGCGCCGGAGGCGGGCATCCTGGCGCATCGCGGCGATATCGACCGGTTGTTCGCGGCGGACACGCTGGAGGACATATCGGCCGCGCTGGTGGCGGATGGCGGGGCATGGGCACGCCAGCAGCAGGAGTTGCTGGCGACGAAATCGCCCCAGGCGATGAAGGTATCGCTGCGCCTGTTGAGGGACGGCGCCGAGATGGCGAGCTTTGCCGATGAGATGGTGCAGGAATATGCGGTCGCGACGCGGGTCGTGCAGCGGCACGACTTTCTGGAGGGCGTGCGCGCGGTGATCGTGGACAAGGATCATGCGCCGCGCTGGAACCCCGCCACCCCCGATGCCGTGACCGATCACGTGATCGACCAGATCTTTGCGCCACTGCCCCCGGCAGAGGCATGGACCCCCGCCTGACGGAGTATAGCCGATGTCCGAATACCAGACCCTTATCATCGAGCAGCGCGGCGCGGTGACGCTGGTGACATTGAACCGGCCGGAAGCGCTGAACGCGCTCAACGCGCAGGTGCTGGCCGACCTGCTGGCCGCGATGCGCGCCTTCGACGCCGACGATAGCCAGGGCTGCGCGGTCATCACCGGCAGCGCCAAGGCGTTCGCGGCGGGGGCCGACATCAAGGAAATGCAGGCGATGGACTTCGCCGCCATGTATGGCAGCGACCATTTCGCCGGCTGGGACGTGTTCACGCGCACCCGCAAGCCGGTGATCGCGGCGGTCGCGGGCTATGCGCTGGGCGGCGGATGCGAGCTGGCGATGATGTGCGACTTCATCCTGGCCGCCGACACCGCCAAGTTCGGCCAGCCCGAGATCAAGCTGGCCGTGACCCCCGGCATGGGCGGATCGCAGCGGCTGGCGCATGCGGTGGGCAAGGCCAAGGCGATGGAGATGTGCCTGACCGGCCGGATGATGGATGCCGAGGAGGCCGAGCGCGCCGGGCTGGTGGCGCGGATCGTGCCGGCCGCCGATCTGGTCGAGGAGGCGGTGAAGACCGCCGCGACCATCGCCGGCATGGCACCGCTGGCGGTCAAGGCGAACAAGGAAATGGTAAACGCCGCATTCGACATGGGGTTGTCGCAGGGCGTTCAGTTCGAGCGGCGCCTGTTCCATGGCCTGTTCGGCACCGCCGACCAGAAGGAGGGCATGAACGCCTTTGTGGAGAAACGCCCCGGCAACTGGCAGGGTCGCTGACACGTACATCCACCCGCTGAAGGCGGGGGATAGCGAGAGGAACTGGAGCAATGGCACGCATCGCCTTTATCGGACTGGGCAATATGGGCGGCGGCATGGCCGCGAATCTGGCGAAGGCGGGGCATGACGTTCGCGCGTTCGACCTGTCGGCCGAGGCGCTGGCGCGCGCCGGCGAGGCGGGATGCCTGGCCGCGGACAGCGCCGCCGCGGCAGTCGACGGGGCGGAGGCGATCGTCACCATGTTGCCGGCCGGCACCCATGTCGAGCGCGTCTATACCGAGGCGGTGCTGCCCCATGCCAGTCCATCGGCGGTGTTGATCGACTGTTCGACGATCGACGTCGCGACCGCGCGCCGGCTGGCGGAGATCGCGGCCGGCCGCGGCTTCCTGGCGGTGGATGCGCCGGTGTCAGGCGGTATCGCCGCGGCGAATGGCGGCACGCTGACCTTCATGGTGGGTGGCACCGAACAGGCGTTCGCCGCCGCGCAGCCGATTCTGGAGGCGATGGGCAAGGCGGTGATCCATGCCGGGGCGAGCGGCGCGGGGCAGGCCGCCAAGATGTGCAACAACATGATCCTGGGCGCGACGATGATCGCGACGTGCGAGGCCTTTGCGCTGGCCGATCGGCTGGGGGTCGATGCGCAGACCTTTTACGACATCGCCAGCGTGTCGTCGGGCCAGAGCTGGTCGATGACAACCTATTGCCCGGTGGCCGGCGTCGGTCCCGTAAGCCCGGCCGACCGCGACTTTCAGGGCGGGTTCGCCGCGGCGCTGATGCTGAAGGACCTGCGCCTTGCCATGGCGGCGGCGGGCGAGGCGGGGGCGACGGTGCCGATGGGCACGCGCGCAACCGAACTCTACGAAGCGTTTGTCGAGCGCGATGGGCAGGCCGCAACCGATTTCTCCGGGATCATTCGCACCTTGGCCTGAGCGCGAAGAGCGGCGTAAGGGGCGACGGGTGATCGACATCCCCGCGCCCCTTCGCCTGCGTCTCGATGAAAACGCGCTCGTCCACAACTGGCGGTCGCTGGCACGCGCGAGCGGCAGGGCGGCCTGCGGTGCGGCGGTGAAGGCGGACGGCTATGGTCTGGGCGCAACCGAGGTCGCGCGTCGGCTGGCGGTGGCGGGATGCCGCGATTTCTTTGTCGCGACCTGGGCCGAGGCGAAGCGACTGGCGCCGCTCGGGCTGACGGTTTCCGTGCTGCACGGGGTGCGGGCCGAGGACATGGCCGCCGCCCGCGCCGGTTTCGCGCGGCCGGTGCTGAACACCGCGGCACAGGTCGCCCGCTGGCGCGAGGCCGGCGGGGGCGCGTGCGACGTGATGGTGGACACCGGCATGAACCGGCTGGGGGTGTCCGCCGAGGCGATCGCGGGCGGGCTGCTCGACGGACTGGCGATCGAGACGCTGATGAGCCACCTTGCCTGTGCCGACGAGAACAGCGCGATGAACGAAGCGCAGCGGGCGCGTTTCTCCGCCCTGCGGGGCGCCACCGCGGCCCGGCGGATGAGCCTGGCCAATTCGGCGGGGATCGGGCTGGGCGCTGATTATGCCTTCGACCTGACGCGTCCGGGGCTGGCGCTCTATGGCGGCGTGCCGCGCGCGGACATGGGCGCGATGATCCGGCAGGTCGTCCATCCGGAGGCACAGATCCTCCAGCGCCGCCGGGTCGGTGCGGGCGAGGCGGTGGGCTATAATGCGACCTGGATCGCGCCTGCCGAAACCGAGGTGGCGATCATCAACCTGGGCTATGCCGATGGCTATCGCCGCGCATTTTCGGGCGTGGGCGCCGGGATGCATGACGGCGTGGTCCTGCCCGAGCTGGGCCGGGTATCGATGGATCTGGTGGCGATCGACGTATCGACCCGTCCGGATCTGGCCGAGGGGGATTGGCTGCGCATCGCCTATGCGCTGCCGCCGGCATCGCAGGCGTCGGGCGTGTCGCAATATGAGTTGCTGACCGGTTGGGGACGCCGCGCCGAGCGGCTCTGGGGTTAGGCCGCTTCCGGCCCCTGCCAGACGTCGAAGGCGCGCGCGCGTATCCAGCGCGTCGCCAGCCATTTCACCCCCGAGCGTACCGGCATTCCGGCATGGCGTGCGGCGGCGGCAGGGCGGCCGGCGGCATCGACATTGGTGAAGATGACGGCGTCCCCGGTACGCGGCGCCACGGTTAGGCCGTGGTCCGGGAATACCGTCTCGCCGCCGGTGAAGCCGTCGTTCAGATAGACCAGAACGGTCGTCACCCGCTGGTTGCGGGTTTGTGGCAGGATATCGGAGTGCAGGCGGAACTGCTGCCCCGGCTGGTAGCGCAACACGGTCAGCGCTTCGCCGGCGCCGATTGGCGTCCGGCTGGCCGCCGCGAGCCGGTGGTTGATCGCGCGGATCACCGGGTCCTCGCGCAAGGGGCCGATCACCGCGGCATCGGAGGTGCGGATCGGATGCGGCACGCTGCGCCCGGTGCGCGGATCGACGACAAAGGCGGGGGCAAGCAGGTCGGCCGCGCTGTTGGCGATATGTGCGCATTCCGCCGGGGTGAGCAGGCGCGGAACGCGCGCGACACTGCCATCGGGCGTGAGGGACTCGATCGGCGGCAACTGGCGGGGGGCACCCCCGGCGTCGAGCATCATCGCGTCGAGCAGGTGGAGCAGCGCGGCGGCATCCCGGTCGCTTTCGGCGGCCGAGCGGAGCAAGGCCATCGATCCCGACCAGTCCGCCGGCGCGCCGGTGCCGTTGGCGGCAAGGGTGATCTCCATCAGGCGGGCCTCGCGGTGTCCGCCCGCGACCGCACGCCGCAGGTCGGCACGCGCCCGGGGCAGGTCGCGCGGTACCGGCTGGCCGACCAGATGCCAGAATGCCCGCTGGAACAATGCACCGGCATGGCCGGTGGCGGCGGCGCGGTCGATCGCGGCAATCGCCTCGTTCTGGCGGCCGGCGGCGAGCAGGGTCTGGGCGGCGGCAATCGGATCCTGGTGCATGTGGCTCATCCTGCACGAAAAAGGGCCGGTGGAAACCACCGGCCCTTCCCATTTCACGATTAGATGCCGGTGCTTCAGAAGCGAGCGGTGATGCCCGCGTAGAAGCGACGACCGATATTGTCGAAGATGCCGCTGCCTTCGCCGATACCGGTCGAGCCGAGCGGCGGCAGACGATCGGTGATGTTGTCGATACCGAAGTAGAAGTCGGTCCGCTCGGTCACGTTGATGCCGAACTTCGCGCCGATGTAGAGGACATCCGGATAGAACTGGATGTCGTAATCGTCGAGGTTCTGCGGCGGACGACCCTGGACCGTCTCGGTGTTCTCGATCGCACCCACCGACTGCTTCGACAGATAGCGGAACGAGGTGTTGATATAGGCCGGACCGAAGTCGGCGTTGATGAATGCCGAAACCTGATGCTTTGGATAGCCCAGTTCCCCGTTCAGACGGTTCGCGAAGCCCGGCTGCACCGGGTTCAGGAAGCTGTCGTTCTGCAGGATGTGGGTATAGATCACCGTCGCGTTCAGGCGCACGTCGCCGACACGGCGATTATACGCGACCTGATAGTCGATGCCGCGCACCTGCAGCTTGGCGTAGTTCAGCGGGATGGTCAGCAGGCTGCCCTCCACGATGCGGAATGCCTGCTCACCGTTCGGGCCGGTCTGGCCGGCGGCGACGCGGGTGAACTGCGAACAGAACTGGTTCCCCTCGATCGTTGGCGAGTCGTAGCACGCGTTGACCAGGTTCTGCGCGCTCGGTGAGGTGATGACGTCGTTCACCTTGATGTTGTAGTAATCGACCGAGAGCAGCAGGCCCGGTGCGAAGCGCGGCTGGACGACTGCACCATAGGTGTAGGAGTCCGACTTTTCCGCGTTCAGGTTGGCGTTGCCGCCGCTCAGCGTTTCCAGCGACTGCGCATACTGGAAGTTGTAGCCGGTCGGGATGCCGGCGGCAGCGCAGTTGGCGGCGCGGAACTGCGTGCCGCGAGCCAGATTGTCCGCAGAGCAGGGGTCGAGGAAGCCCGGCGCGAAGTTCTGGCCGGCGGCCGAGAACTGCTCGCTCAGGTTCGGGGCGCGTACCGCCCGGCCGTAATTGGCGCGGAAGCGGATATCCTCGATCGGTGCCCACTCACCGCGCAGGTTGTAGCTGTAGACGGTGCCGGCCGAGCCCTTGTAGTCCGACACGCGGCCCGAGGCGCCCAGCGTAACTTCCTTGGTCAGGAAGGTGTCCTTGAGCAGCGGAACGCGAAGCTCGCCGAACGCTTCCTTCACCTCGAACGCGGGCGGATCGAACGGTGCCAGCGCGTTATAGAAGGTGTAGCCCTGCTCGACGAATGGATCGGCGCGGAACTCGTTCGTTTCACGACGATATTCGCCGCCGATCGAGAAGCCGATGCCGCCGCCCGGCAGGTTGAAGAACGCCGAGGTATCGCCGGCGACGACGCCCAGGATGTCGAGCTGCGTGATCTTGCCCTGCGACGTCGTGTCACGCAGCACATAGTTGCGCGCGGCGTCAGAGATGCTGCCGGTACCGAACGGGTTGATCGGCTGGCAGGCAGCGATGTCGGCGGCCAAGTTGGCGGCGTTGCCGCCCAGATCCAGACCGTTGCCGTTGGCGCGGGTCGGATCGAGGCGCGCACCGCAGACGATCTGGCCGGTGGCCGGATCGCGAACCGCATCGAGGCCCAGCGACAGGCGCTGTACGTCGACGTTGCCCAGAACGCGCGTCTTTTCCTTGAACTCGCCATAGTTGACGGAGAATTCGTAGTTCAGGTTCTGCGCGAAGTCGCCGCGGACGCCGCCGACGATACGGAAGGTCTCGCGGGTCGCTTCCTCGGCGCGCGAACCCAGATCGGTCAGGTTCTTGCGCAGGATGAAGCGATACGAACCGGCATTGATCTGCGAGATCGTCAGAGCCTGGTTCTCCGCAGCGGTGCGCACCAACACGCCATTGGCATCGCGTGTCTCGGCGAAGGCTGCACCCGTATTGGGATTCAGGCCGTTGTTGGCCGAAAGCAAAGCCTGCGCAGCCAGCGTGCTCCGCGAGCCTGCACTGAGGAACGGATTGTCGAGACGCGGACGCTCGTACAGCGCATCGATCGTGCTGCCGGTGTAGAAGGCCGGACCCGAACCACCGAGCGAGACGGACTCGGTGCGGACATACTTGGCTTCGATGAACGGCACGAAGGCGTCGGAGACGTCGAAGTGGCCGATCAGGTTCGCCGCATAGCGGTCCAGGCGCGGAAGCAACTGGAGCAGTACGCCTTCGCGGCGCGTGTTGCCGTTGCCGCCGATATAGCTGACGCCGGCCGGGCTTGCCGAGGGCGCCGTGGCCGACCCCTGCGCGACGCCGACCGCGCTGCCCGTCTGTGTGGCGAGCGCGCCGCCCGGCTGGAACAGGTAGTTGCATGTGAAGGCGCGGCCGAGGCCGTCGCGGCCGCAGCGGGCGGGGGTGTTGGCGCCGGGGGCTGCACCGGCAAACGAGACGAGGCCGCCGTCCGAGAAGGTGCCGACGCGGATATCGCGGAAGTAGGTCGCGTCGGGGCGGCCGTCGAAGTTCAGGTTGCCGTTGACGCCGGGGCCGGCGGCATCGACGTTGGTCGTGACGAAGCCGTCGGTCTGACGATACTGGCGACGGTCGGATGCGAACAGATCCTCGGAATGGGTGTATTCCAGGTTGACCGCGATGTTGCCGCGACCTTCGGCGAAGTTCTTGCCGGCGGTGGCGCTGATGAAGTAGCTGCCCGCGTCGCTTTCGTCGGTGACGCCGCCCTGCGCACGAAGCTGCAGGCCCTCGAAGTTGTTCTTCAGGCGGAAGTTGACCACGCCCGCGATCGCGTCCGAACCGTACACGGCCGAGTTGCCGCCGGTGACGAGGTCGACCGCTTCGACCAGGTCGGTCGGGATCGTGTTGACGTCAACGGACACGGCGTTGTTCAGGATGTCCGCGCCGACATGGCGGCGGCCGTTGACCAGCACCAGCGTACGCGAGGTGCCCAGGCCGCGCAGGTCGAGCAGGTTGAGGCCCCCGGTGCCCAGGAAGCGGGTCGAGTTCGACTGGCTGTAGGTGCTCTGAAGCTGCGGCAGGTCGTTCAGCACGTCACCGATCGAGGTGCGCGCCGTTTGCGTCAGCTGCTGCACCGAAATGGTGGTGACCGGAACGGCCGAAATCTCGTTTGGCGTGCGAATGCGCGAGCCGGTGATGACGATCTCGCCGCTACGGTCGGCGCCGGAATTTACGCGCGTGTCGGCATCGTTGGTTTCAACTTCGGTCGCCGCGTCGGCTTCGGGCGTGGTGCCGGTGGTGGTCTGGGCAACCGCGAACGGGCTGAGGAAAAGAGTACCCGCCAGTGCGGTAGCGCCGAGAAGGCGATGCAGATTCATGGATGTCCCCCAACGGGCGGGGATGCCCGTTGGGAGCAAGGAAGATTTTAAGTGACTCAAACGCAATCGAAAATAATTACACGCTGCAAAAATCGGTCAGTGGTGTTGCAGCGACGTTACAGCGTTGTAACTTAAGTGCGTTTTCTTACATATTGAAATAATCTAATTTCTTTTCATTACGTTAGCGTTCCACGCACAGTGCGATGCCCATGCCGCCGCCGATGCACAAAGTGGCAAGGCCCTTTTTCGCATCGCGCTTCTGCATCTCGTACAGCAGAGTCGTCAGCACGCGGGCGCCCGACGCACCGATCGGATGGCCGATCGCGATCGCGCCGCCATTGACGTTGACCTTGTCCGCATCCCAGCCGAGTTCCTTGCCGACCGACAGCGCCTGGGCCGCAAACGCCTCGTTCGCCTCGATCAGGTCGAGGTCGGCGATCGTCCAGCCGGCCTTTTCGAGGGCGCGGCGGGTGGCGGGGACCGGGCCGATGCCCATCACCGACGGATCGACGCCGGCGGATGCCCAGCTTTTGATCGTCGCCAGTACGGGGGTGCCGCGCTTTTCGGCCTCCTCACGGCTCATGATCACCAGCGCGGCGGCGCCGTCGTTCAGGCCGCTGGCATTGGCGGCGGTGACGGTGCCGTCCTTCTTGAACGCAGGGCGCACGCCCGACACGCTGTCCTCGGTCACGCCGGCACGGATATATTCGTCGTCCGCGACCACCGTGTCGCCCTTGCGGCCCCTGATCGTGACCGGTGCGATCTCGTCCTTGAAGCGGCCGTCGGCCCGCGCCTTTTCGGCAAGGTTCTGCGAGCGGACCGAAAACGCGTCCTGCTCCCCGCGGGTGACCTGATACTGTTCGGCGAGATTTTCGGCGGTGATGCCCATGTGATAGCCGTTGAAGACATCGGTCAGGCCGTCATGGACCATGGTGTCGACCAGGCTGACCGTGCCCATCTTGGTACCGCCGCGCATCGTCTGCGCATGGGGCGAAAGCGACATCGACTCCTGGCCACCCGCCACGACGATCGTGGCGTCGCCGGTCGCCACCGCCTGCGCGGCCAGCGCCACCGCACGCAGGCCCGATCCGCAGACCTGGTTCACGCCCCATGCCGGCACCTCCTTGGGGATGCCCGCCGCCATCGACGCCTGTCGTGCCGGGTTCTGTCCCTGTGCGGCGGTCAGCACCTGACCCAGGATCACCTCGGACACTTCCTCGCCCTTCACCCCGGCCTGTTCCAGCGCGGCCTCGATGGCGATGCGGCCCAGCTCATGCGCGGGCGTGGTGGCGAAGGCGCCCAGAAAGCTGCCCACCGGAGTGCGCTTGGCGGCGGTAATCACGATCTCGGTCATGGATACTCCTCTCGTTCCGGTTCTATGTATGCCGTGGCAGTGCCTCGATCCAGTCGGCAAGCGGGGACCATAAATCGCCCAACGCCCGACGACCGACCACCATGCCGACATGGCCCGCCGCCGATATGCGGCGATCAGGCAGCCCCGCGGCGGTGGCGGCAGGAACAATACGATCGGTCGATGACACGAATTCGACCGTCGGGCAGTCGATCTGGCCAAGGGTGACGTTTGCGCCGCCCACACGCCACAGGCCGCGGCCCGGCCGGTTCTCGCCCACCATCGCCTCGAACAACTCGCGCCCGAAGGCATAGGGCAGGGGCGAGCCGGCATTGGCCCAATCCTCCAGCCGGATGAACGCCTGCGCCGCCGCGCTGCGGGGATCGAGATCGGCAAAGGCGGCATATTTGTCGACCGTGCGCGCCGGATCGATCTGCCAGAAACCGGCCTGCAACGCCTCCATCGGCACCAGACCCAGCGCGTCGGCCACGGCCTGCGTCGCGGCCCACTGCGTCCGCATCGCGTCCGCGGCCTCCCCATAGCCGGCGAAGTGCCACGGCGCGGCGATCGTCGCGAGTCCGGCCACCTTCGTCCGTGCCGCCGCTGCCAGGGCGAGGGTGCCGCCGAGGCAGTATCCGACCAGGACCGGCGGCGTCGGCAACCGCGCGATCAGCGGGATCAGGATGCGCTCGACATGCGCGGTCATGTCCATGGCGCGGTCCCCGCGCCCCGGTGTGCCCCAGTCGAGCAGCCAGCAGCGATGGCCGCGCGCCGCCAGCCACCGCACCAGCGATGTCTCACGCGAGAGATCCAGGATCGCCGGCGGGTTGATGAGCGAAGGCACGAACAGCACCTGCCGGCCATCCTCGGGACCTGCACCGCGCAGCCGGGCGCGGCCCTGGCGCCGCCGGGCGGGCAGGGGCCGCTGCGGTCGAAGCCGCGGCGCATCCTGGAAGGCGCGCAGGCCCGCCAGCGCCCTGGCCTGCCGCTGCGGCTCTGCTGCGGTTTCGCTGCGCAGCAACGCAAGGAACAGCGGTAAAGGCCGAGGTCCGTGTTGCGGTGCGAAATCTATGGCGTTAGGGTTCGGCATGTTCTTGTAAATGGGGAGGGAGCATGAAGAAGGGCCTGGCACCCGACGGTATCGTGATCATCAAGAAATACGCGAACCGGCGGCTCTATAATACCGAAACATCGTCCTACATCACGCTGGAGCATCTGGCGGCGATGACCCGCGAGGGACGGGACTTCAAGGTGGTCGATGCCAAGACGGACGACGATATCACGCACAACGTCCTGACCCAGATCATCATGGAGGAGGAGAGCCGCGGGCAGACGATGCTGCCGGTCAGCTTCCTGCGCCAATTGATCTCGATGTACGGCGATTCGATGCAGGCGGTGGTCCCAGGGTATCTGGAAGCGTCGATGGACAGCTTTCGCCGGAACCAGGAACAGTTCAAGTCTGCCGTCGAGGGCGCGTTCGCGCACACCCCCTTTGCCGACATCGCCAAGCGCAATCTGGCGATGTTCGAAGCGGCGGCGCAGGGGTTCAAGCCGCCGGTGGCCGCGGCGCCGGCGCCTGTACCGGCCGGGAGCAAGGACGAGGAACTGGCCGCGCTGAAGGCCGAGCTGGCCAGCCTGAAGGACAAGATCGAGAAGCTGGGCTGACGCCGGCATGCCCTTCCCCATGATGGAGGAAGGGCGTCCTTCCCGTTGAACCCGCCCGTTGAACCCGGGCGGATGCACCTCCATATGCGCCGCCATGAGCGGGAATGAGAACGCCATGCCCGTCTGGCATGGCACAACGATTTGTTCGGTCCGACGTGGCGGTCGGGTGGTGATCGGCGGCGACGGCCAGGTCTCGATGGGGCAGACGGTGATGAAGCCGAACGCCCGCAAGGTGCGCCGGCTGGGCGACGGCTCCGTGATCGGCGGCTTTGCCGGTGCGACGGCGGATGCGTTTACGCTGTTCGAGCGGCTGGAGGCCAAGCTGGAGCGGCATAACGGCCATCTGATGCGCGCCGCGGTCGAACTGGCCAAGGACTGGCGCACCGACAAGTTTCTTCGCAACCTGGAGGCGATGATGATCGTCGCCGACAAGGAGGCGACGCTGATCCTGACGGGCAACGGCGATGTGCTGGAGCCGGAAGGCGGCATTTGCGCGATCGGGTCGGGGGGCAATTACGCGCTCGCCGCGGCACGCGCGCTGTCCGACTATGAGCAGGACGCCGAGACGATCGTGCGCAAGGCGATGGGCATCGCCGCCGAGGTGTGCGTGTACACCAACGATCGCCTGACGCTGGAAACGCTGGACGCGGTCGCCTGAACCCTTCCGCCCATTCGTGGCTTTTTCCTCCCCAGCCTTTCCCGCCGAGCGGGAAAGGAGCGAGTATCACATGAACGACCAACTGACCCCCAAGGCGATCGTCGCGGCGCTGGACGCGCATATCATCGGCCAGACCGAGGCCAAGCGTGCCGTGGCGGTGGCGCTGCGCAACCGCTGGCGCCGGCAGCGGCTGGGCGCGGACCTGCGCGACGAGGTGACGCCCAAGAACATCCTGATGATCGGGCCCACCGGCTGCGGCAAGACCGAGATATCGCGCCGTCTGGCGAAGTTGGCGGATGCGCCGTTCGTGAAGGTGGAGGCGACCAAGTTCACCGAGGTGGGGTACGTCGGGCGGGACGTGGAGCAGATCGCGCGCGATCTGGTCGAGGAGGCGATCCGGCTGGAGAAGGAGCGTCGGCGGGCCGCGGTAAAGGACAAGGCGGAGGAGGCGGCGCTGAACCGTCTGCTCGACGCACTGGTGGGCAAGGATTCGAGCCAGGCGACGCGTGAAGCGTTCCGCCAGCGCTTCCGCGACGGGCATCTGGACCAGACCGAGATCGAGATCGAGCTGGAACAGGCGCCCTCCATGCCGTTCGAACTGCCCGGCGGCGCGCCGCAGATGATCAACCTGTCCGAGATGATGGGCAAGGCGTTCGGCGGCGGCCAGCAACTGAAGCGGCGCAAGCTGACCGTGCAGGCGGCCTGGGAGAAGCTGGTCGAGGAAGAGGCGGACAAGCGCCTGGACCAGGACGACGTCAACCGCACCGCGCTGGCGGATGCGGAGGCGAACGGCATCGTCTTCCTGGACGAGATCGACAAGATCGCGGTCAGCGACGTGCGCGGCGGATCGGTCAGCCGGGAAGGCGTGCAGCGCGATCTGTTGCCGCTGATCGAGGGCACCACCGTCGCCACAAAATACGGCCCGATGAAGACGGACCACATCCTGTTCATCGCCAGCGGCGCCTTCCACGTCGCCAAGCCGTCCGACCTGTTGCCCGAACTGCAGGGTCGCCTGCCGATCCGGGTCGAGCTGAAGGCGCTGACCGAGGCCGATTTCGTGTCGATCCTGTCCGACACCAAGGCGTCGCTGCCGGCGCAATACACGGCGCTGATCGCGACCGAGGGCGTCGAGGTGACCTTTACCGAGGAAGGCATCGCCGCGGTCGCGCGCATCGCCGCGGAGGTGAACGGCGAGGTCGAGAATATCGGCGCCCGTCGTTTGCAGACGGTGATGGAAAAGCTGCTGGAAGAGGTGAGCTTCGAGGCGGAAGATCGTCAGGGCGAGACGCTGACCGTCGATGCGGCCTATGTCGAGAAGCAGCTGGCGGCGGTGGCGCGCAACACCGATCTCAGCCGGTTCGTGCTGTAGAGGCAGAACGGCAATCCGGCATGACCGGGCGTCCCGTCATCCTCCCTCTCTCCCGGCGGGGAGGGGGGGGTACGGACAGCGTCTACTTCTTCACCCGGTCATAGGGGGTGAAGGCGTCGAACCGGCACACGGCGGAGGGGATCGACACGCCCGGTTCCAGCACCCGGAACCGGTCGTTGCGGCAGAGCTGGCTGCCATATTGGATCACGATCAACGTGGTCAGCGGGCGCAGCGCGGGGCAGGCGCCGATGGGCGACGTCTTCCAGGTCCGCCGGCCGCGCTGGTACAGGATCGTCTTGTTGTCGACGATGATCGGGCCGTTGCCGACCATGCCGGTATCGATGCAGTTGACCGGCTTGCCGGCCACCCGCCCGGCGAGCGGGTCCTTTGCTGCGGCGCCGAGCGCGAGCGGCAGCGCCAGCGCGGCGAGGAGCCAGGGCGCGCGCATCACTTGCCCCGCCGATAGGGAGTAAATTCCCCGAAGCTGCAACTGCCGGTGAAGAAGCCGGATACCCGGTCCACCGTTTGCGCGATATCGCCGGCGCAAAGCTGGCCGATCGGGGTCCGGGTCACCAATATGTCGTTGCGGCCATTGGTGCTGAGGCTTTCGCATCCCCCTTGCGTCTGGCTGACATATTTCAGGCGCGGGCTGACCGTGTAGACGATGGTCGGGCCATAGGCGCGCACCTGACGCGTCGGGAATTGCGGCATGCAGTTGCGTGGCTGGTCCGGGGTCAGGCCCTGCAGCGCCTTGGCAAGTTGCGTCCGCTCGGTTTGTGCACGCTCGGCCTGAGCCTCCTGCTGCGCCGCGGTGGGGGCACAGGCGGCCGCCAGCGAGAGGATGGAGAGTAAGCCTATGACTTTCATAAGGAAAAATCTCCGTCCATCCCGCAGCATGGTATCAACCGACGAAGGCGTCTTTGGCTGCACGGTGGCGGGCCAATTCCTCAGGGTCCACCGAGCGTAGAAAGGGATTGGTCGCCCGCTCCAGACCGATGGTGGTGGGGATGGTCGCCTCGCCGGACGCGCGGGCGGCGTCCACCGTCGCCATGCGTTCGACGATCGCGAGATTGTCCGGCTCGGCGACCCGCGCATAGCGGCCATTGCCTTGCGTATATTCATGCCCGCAATAGACATGCGTCACGTCGGGCAGTTGCGCGTAGCGGCGCATGTTGCCGTGCATCTGTTCGGCGGTGCCCTCGAACAACCGGCCGCAGCCCATGGCGAACAGCGTGTCACCGGTGAAGATCGCGGCGTCGTCCTCCAGATGGAAGGCGATATGGCCGGCGGTATGCCCCGGCACCTCCCAGACGTGGGCGACGGTGTCGCCGACCCGCACCGTGTCCCCCTCGGTCAGCAGCGTATCGAGGCCGACGATCTTGGCCGTTTCCGCCGCGGGGCCGAAAAGCCGTGCACCCGCCGCCTTCAACTCGGCATTGCCGCCGGTGTGATCCGGATGCCAGTGCGTGGTCCATACCTGCCCGATCGCCCAGCCGCGCGCGGCGGCGGCGGCCAGCACGGGCGCCGCCTCACCGGGATCGATCACGACCGTTTCCCCCGCATCGTGCACCAGCCAGGCGTAATTGTCGCTGAGCACGGGAACGCGGACGATCTCCACCATCACCAGCTTCCGGTGTTGGGCATCGATGCCCAGGGTTCGGCCGGGGCCTTGGGCTCGCCGGCCTGGAGCAGTTCGATCGAAATGCCGTCGGGCGTCTTCACGAACGCCATGTGGCCGTCGCGCGGCGGACGGTTGATCGTCACCCCGGCATCGGCCAGCCGCTGGCAGGTTTCGTACACGTCGTCGACCCGGTAGGCGAGATGGCCGAAATTGCGGCCGCCGCTATAGGGTTCCGGGTCCCAATTGTGGGTCAGCTCGACCTCCACCCGGCGGTCGCCGATCGCCTGATCGTCCTTGCTCGCCAGGAAGATCAGCGTGAATCGACCCTGCTCATTGTCGATGCGCCGCACCTCTTCCAGTCCGAGCAGGGCAAAGAACCGGATCGTCGCTTCCGGGTCGGTGACCCGGATCATGGTGTGGAGGTACCTGGTCATCAACAACTCCATTGTTCTGCATCAGCCGCGGTTCAGGAAGCGGCGCGCAGCATGCCCGACGGCTATATGGGAGGCGGCATGGTGATGGAAAGCCGGGGAATTGCACTGCGTTCGGGGCTGGTGCCGGCGGCGGCGCTGCTGGCGGTCGGGTTGATCGTGGGCGGGTATCTGCTGGGTGACGGATTGACGCGGGCGCGCCATGCCGATCGCTCGGTCACGGTGCGCGGGCTGGCCGAGCGCAACGTGACCGCCGATCTGGCGGTGTGGACGCTGAATTATTCCGAACAGGGCACCGATGCCGCGCAGGTGCAGGCGGCGATCGACCGCGATACACAGACGATCCGGGCCTTCTTCACGCAACTGGGCTTTCCCGCCGATGCGCTGACCGCGGCCGGGGCGGGGGCGAACCAGAATTACATGAACGGCGTGCAGACGGTGACGATCAACCAGCGGCTGCAACTGCGCACCACCGACATCGCGCGCGCCCGGCGGGCGGTGGCGCGACAGTTCGATCTGGTCCGGCAGGGCGTGGTGCTGCAGGAAGGATCGGGCATTTCGTACAGCTTCACCCGGTTGAACGCGATCAAGCCGGCGATGGTGGCGGAGGCGACGCGCGACGCGCGGGCCGCGGCGGAACAGTTCGCCAAGGACAGCGATACCGACGTCGGCGGGATCAAGAGCGCCAGCCAGGGCTATTTCTCGATCGAGGCGCGCGATGGCGAGCAATCCGGCTACGGCGTGGCGGACACCCCGCTGAAGAAGGTGCGGGTCGTGACGACGGTGGACTTCTATCTGGATTGACGACGGCGGATCGGTCCGACCATGCGGCCCTGTCTCGATGCGAGTTCTCGATACGCTCCTTCGGAGCTACCCGATCTCTGCTCGACACGAACGGATGATGGGAATGTAGTCCGCTTCTACCGGGTCACCGCCGAGGGGATCGGGCCGAATTGCGACAGCGCTGCCCGCGCGCTGATACCTGCGGGCGCGGTGGGAGCGATCCGCATCGCCATGGTCCAGGCGGCGCGGGCGCCGGCCTCGTCGCCGTCGCGGGCGGCGATGTTGCCGGCCTCAAGCTGTACCGAGGCATCGTCGCTCGCCCGTTCCAACGCGTGGGCGATGTCGGCCTTTGCACGCGGCAGGTCGCCCATCCGCCGCGCCAGCGTTGCCGACAGCAGCCATGCCAGCGGGTCCTCCGGAGCGTTGGCCAGCGCGGCGTTGAGGTCGGTGCGGGCGCCGGCAAGGTCGTTCTGTGCAACCAGCACGCGGGCATGATCCAGTTGCGCCTCGCCCAGATCGAGGCCGCTCAGCGTGCCGGCGGCAAGCGCGTGGTCGAGCGCCGCCTTCGCCCTGGACGTATCGCCGCCGGCCAGCCAGGCATTGCCGGCCTGCGCCCAATAGCCGGCGGCGCGGTCGCGCGGCGCCAGGGCCGCCGCCTGTTCGAACGCTTGCGCGGCGCCCGACCAGTTCTTGCCTGCGGCCAATGCCAGTCCGCGGCACTGCGTCGCCGCGGCGCGTGCGGCCGGGTTCGCGTCCTTCGGCTCGGTCGCGCAGGATGCGCCGGCCTGCGTGGCGAGGGCGAGCAGCAGGGGCAGGATCATAAGCGGGCCAGGACATCCTCGACGGCGCGGACGAGAAGGGCGATGTCCCCTTCCCGCGACAACCGGTGGTCGCCGTCCTTGACGAGCAGCGTCTGCACATCGGCTGAACGGATCAATTCGGCCAGCCGCACGGTGCGCTGCCACGGCACGTCCTTGTCCTGCTGGCCTTGCAGGAAGCGGACCGGGCCGTCGAAGGCGATCTCGCCGAACATCAGGCGATTGGCCTCACCCGACGACCAGAAATGGCGGGTGTAGAGCGTCGGTTCGGGACCATAAGGGTTGGCGCGGGTGATGCGGCCCTGCTGCAACAGCGCCATCTTCTCCTCCATGGTGAAGCCCCAGTCGGTGAAGTCGGGGGCGGGCGCGATGCCGACCAGCGCCTTTACCCGCTCCGCCCGCGCCCTGGCGGCCAGCAGCATCAGCCAGCCGCCCATCGACGACCCGACCAGTACCACGGGTCCTTGCGCCACATCGTCCAGCATGGCGCAGACATCATCGCGCCAGTCGGCCAGCGACTGATCCTCGAACGCGCCTTCGGACTGGCCGCAGCCGCCATAGTCGAAGCGCAGAAAGCCACGCTCCTGCCCGCGCGCCCATGCCTCCAGCGCGAGCGCCTTGGAACCCTGCATGTCGGAGGCATAGCCCGGCAGGAACACGATCGTGGGACCGGTGCCGGGGGTGTGATGATAGGCGAGGCGGGGGCGTTGAGGCGTCGTCATGGCCCGTGCTTCTACGGGAGCGGGGACGGCGAAGGCAACGCCTGCGCGGGGCGCTAGCTGCGCGTGGCCAATCGCTCCACCATGTCGGCGGCGAGCAGGCTTAGCGTGTCGTCGCGGGCGCCCATGACGACGATGCGGTCGCCGGCCTTTGCCTCGGCGATGAGGCGGTCGGCGGCGGCGGCGCGGTCGGCGATGTGGTGCGCGTCGCGGCCTGCGGCGCGGATGCCCGCGACGATGTCGCCGCTGCCGACGTCGCGGGTGACGGTGCCGCCGAAATAGACCGGATCGGGCAGGACCAGCAGGTCGTCGGGTGCCAGGCGTTCGGCAAAGGTGCGGATCAGTTCGTCGCCCATCATCTTCAGGGGGCCGTAGCCGTGCGGCTGGAACAGGACGAGCAGCCGGCCGGGAAAGGCGTGCAGCGTGTCCAGCGTCGCGGCGATCTTGTCCGGGTTGTGGCCGAAATCGTCGATCACCGACACGCCGGCCGCCGTACCGACCAGATCGAAGCGTCGACGCAGACCGGTAAAGCCCTGGATCGTGCGAACGGCATCTTCGATCGGAACGCCTGCGGCGACGCAGGCGCCGATCGCGGCGAGCGCGTTCGATACGTTGTGCCGGCCCGGCACCGACAGATGCACGGGCAACCGTATGGCTCCCACGACCAGGTGGAAGCCGATCGCGAAGGGCTCAGGGATCAGGGCCTCGGCGACCAGATCGGCCTCGCCCTCTACCGCGAAGGTGGTGACGTTCGGCAGGCCCGCCAGCAACGCCGCGGTTTCCGGATCGCCGGCATTGGCGACGACGCGCGTCGCATGGCCGGCAAAGCCGGAGAACAGCGCGCGCAGCTCGTCCAGCCCCTTATGGTCGAGGCTGACATTGTTGAGGACCGCGATGCGCGGGCGATAGAGCGCGATGGAGCCGTCGCTTTCGTCCACTTCGCTGACGAACGCGTCGCCGCGCCCGACCAGCGCGCTGGCGAACGGGGCGTCGGGCGCGACGAAGTTCTTCATCACCGCGCCGTTCATCGCGGTGGGGTCGCGCCCGAGCGTGTGGAGGATATAGGCGATCATGCCGGTGACGGTGGACTTGCCGCTGGTGCCGGCGACGCCGATGGGCAGGGGGGCGGCGTTGAACAGTTCGGCGAGCATCTGCGCGCGGGTGCGGCGGGGACAGCCCAGGCGGTTGGCGGCGACGATGTCGGGCACGCTTTCCTCCACCGCGGCGGAGGCGATCACCATCTGGTCGGGCATGGTGACGCCCGATCCGTCCTGGGGAAACAGTGCGATGCCGGCGCGTCGCAACGCATCGAACTTGGCGGCCACGCGCCCCTGATCCAGCCCCCGGTCGGAGCCCGCCACCGTCTTGCCCTTGGCCCGCAGGATCATCGCCAGCGGCATCATGCCCGAACCGCCGATGCCCACCAGGAAACAGGAATTGCCGTCGTCCATGGCGGCGCGCTATCGGCGTTTCGGTCGCGGGGCAACCGCTTGGCGCGTGCGGGGAACAAGGCATTCATGAAAATCGGCATCCTGGCGCCGTCCAGCATCGGCAACCCGGCCGCCGAAGCGCCGGTCAGCGCCTTCGCCGCGATCGCCTATCCCGAGGTCGACCTGATCTTTCATCCGCAATGCTATGAAGCGGACGGCCATTTCGCCGGGTCGGACGAGCGGCGTGCGTCGGCGTTTCTGGAGTTCGCCAACGATCCGGGGATCGACGCGATCTGGTTTCTGCGCGGTGGTTACGGCTCGAACCGCATCCTGTCGCGGGTGATGCCGAACCTG
Source organism: Sphingomonas sp. GM_Shp_2 (assembly GCF_026540875.1). Classification (NCBI taxonomy): domain Bacteria; kingdom Pseudomonadati; phylum Pseudomonadota; class Alphaproteobacteria; order Sphingomonadales; family Sphingomonadaceae; genus Sphingomonas; species Sphingomonas sp. GM_Shp_2. The sequence continues at coordinate 14,063 of NZ_JALNUQ010000039.1, read as the reverse complement.
GGCGCGGCGGCGCGGCACAAGACCTATATCGGCTATTCCGACCTCGGCTTCGTGCTGGGGGCGCTCTATGCGCGCGGTATCGGGCGGCCGGTGCATGGGCCGATGGCCAGCGATATCCGGCGGGAGGGTGGGGACGTGACGGTGGCGCGGTCGCTGGGCTGGCTGGCGCGGGGGGACAGGCAGGGGCTGGAGCCCGGGCTGGACGGACGGCCGGCGGCGGCGTTCAACCTGTCGATCCTGGCCGCGCTGATCGGCACGCCGTGGTTGCCCGACCTTGCCGACCATGTGCTGCTGATCGAGGAAGTGTCGGAGCCGATGTACGCTGTCGACCGGTTGCTGTTCACCATGGCCAATGCGACGCAGTTGAAGGGGCTGGCGGGTGTCCGTCTGGGGGGCGTGACTGCGGTGCAGCCCAACGAGCCCGAATGGGGCGAAAGCCTGGAGTTCATGATCCGGCGCTGGTGCGGGGACATGGGGGTGCCCTATCTGGGGCGCGCCGAGATCGGTCATACGCAGACGAACCGTTTGGTGCCGTTCGGGATCGCCTGAGATCGGGAGACGATTTTGCGCGCATAGTATTTCACCGAAAACCGATGGCAAAACGCGGGACGTGACCAAAGGCGCCAATCCGCCTATACGGCCCCCGCGCGCGGGCTTTGCCGTGTGCATCCCTCCATCATGAGAGTCGCATAATGTCCGCCATGTTCCGCATCACGCTGCCCGACGGTTCCGTCCGCGAGGTCGCGCCCGGAACTACGCCCGCGGACGTGGCCGCCGCGATCGGCCCGGGGCTCGCCAAGGCGGCGATCGCGGCGCGGGTGGACGGCGAGGTGCGCGACCTGTCGCGGCCCTTCGCCGGGGATTCGCAGCTTGCGCTCATCACCTTCAAGGACGAGGCCGACGCGCTGGAGCTTGCCCGCCACGACTTCGCGCACGTCATGGCGGAGGCGGTGCAGCACCTGTTTCCCGGCACGCAGATCACCTTCGGCCCGGCGACCGAGGACGGCTTCTATTATGATTTCGCCCCCAATCCCGAGCGCGGACCGTTCACCGACGACGACCTGCCCGCCATCGAGGACGAGATGCGCCGCATCATCGCCCGCAACGAGCCGTTCGTGCGCGAGGTCTGGTCGCGCCAGGACCTGATCGACCGCTGGACCGAGCAGGGCGAGACGTTCAAGGCGGAATGGGCGGCCGAACTGCCCGAAGGCGAGGAACTGACCATCTATCGCCAGGGCGCATGGCTGGACATGTGTCGCGGCCCCCACATGCCGACGACGGGCAAGCTGGACCCGGCGGCGTTCAAGCTGACGCGCGTGTCGGGCGCCTATTGGCGCGGCGACCAGGCGAACGCGATGCTCAGCCGCATCTACGGCACCGGCTGGCTGACCAAGAAGCAGTTGCAGGAGCATCTGACCCGGCTGGAGGAAGCCGCCAAGCGCGACCATCGCAAGATCGGCGCGGAAATGGACCTGTTCCACCTCCAGTCTGAGGCGCAGGGGTCGGTCTTCTGGCATCCCAAGGGCTATATGCTGTGGCGCCAGCTGGAGGCCTATATGCGCCGCCGGCTGGATGCGGCGGGCTATGAAGAGGTGAAAACCCCGCAGCTGATGGACGCGCGCCAGTGGGAGCAATCCGGCCACTGGGGCAAGTATCGCGAGAACATGTTCGTCGTGCCCGACGAGATCCCGAACACGGAGGACGAGGGCGCGGTCATTTCCGGCGATGCCGACCTGATGGCGCTGAAGCCGATGAACTGCCCCGCGCATGTCCTGATCTTCCGCCAGGGGATCAAGTCGTACCGCGACCTGCCGATCCGCATGGCCGAGTTCGGCTGCTGCCACCGCAACGAGCCGCACGGTGCGTTGCACGGCATCATGCGCGTCCGCCAGTTCACGCAGGACGATGCGCATATCTTCGTGCGCGAGGACCAGCTGGTCGAGGAAGTGCGCAACTTCTGCGAATTGCTCGATTCGGTGTACCGCGACCTCGGCTTCGAGGATTATGCGGTGAAGCTCGCCTTGCGCCCGGAAAAGCGCTTCGGCTCGGACGCGATGTGGGACCAGTCGGAGGACGAGCTGCGCCGTGCGGTGCTGCAATCCAGCCTGTCCGAGACGATCAAGGCGAAGTTCGAGGAATTGCCGGGCGAGGGTGCCTTTTACGCGCCCAAACTGGAGTTCCACCTGACCGACGCGATCGGGCGGACGTGGCAGGTGGGCACGATCCAGTCGGACCGGGTGCTGCCCGAGCGTCTCGATGCCTCCTATGTGGCGGAGGACGGCAACCGGCACCGCCCGGTCATGCTGCACCGTGCGATCCTGGGGACGTTCGAGCGCTTCATCGGCATCCTGATCGAGCATCATGCCGGGCGCTTCCCGCTCTGGCTGGCGCCGGTGCAGGCGGTGGTGGCGACGATCGTGTCGGATGCGGACGGCTATGCCGAGCAGGCGGCGGCAACGCTGAGGGCCGCGGGGCTGCGCGTCGAGACCGACCTGCGCAACGAGAAGATCAACTACAAGGTGCGCGAGCACAGCCTGGCCAAGGTGCCGGTGCTGCTGGTCGTCGGCAAGCGCGAGGCGGAGGAAGGCAAGGTCGCCATCCGCCGTCTCGGCAGCCAGGCGCAGGAGATCGTGACGCTGGACGAGGCGGTCGCGATGCTCAAGGGCGAGGCGACCCCGCCGGATCTGCGGTGATCCAAGCCCCCTCTCCCCGACGGGGAGAGGGAGCAGGTTGTGCCCCCGAAAAGACTCCCCGCACACCATCTTTCAAACCAACCGCATTTGCCCTATATTGAGAAGGCAACTGCCACAGGAGAAATACCCATACGTCCTCCCATGATGCGCCGCCCGATGCAGGCGCCGCCGATGAATGGTCCCCGCTTCAACGAGTGGATCCAGAGCCAGAAGGTTCGCGTGATCGACCATGAGGGCGAGAATCTCGGCGTGATGTACACTCGCGAGGCGATCGCGCAGGCTCAGGAAGTCGGCCTGGACCTGGTCGAGGTGTCGCCCAACGCGGACCCGCCCGTCGCCAAGTTCCTGGACGTCGGCAAGTATAAGTACGAGGCGCAGAAAAAGGCGAACCTCGCCCGCAAGTCGCAGAAGACGCAGGAGATCAAGGAGATCAAGATGCGTCCGAACATCGACGATCACGACTATGACACCAAGATGAAGAAGGTAGTCGAGTTCATCGGTGAGGGCGACAAGGTGAAGGTCACCATGCGCTTCCGCGGCCGCGAGCTTTCGCACGGCCAGCTTGGCATGAACGTGCTTCAGCGCGTCGCCGAGCAGGTGAACGAGGTCGCCAAGGTGGAGGCCTATCCGCGTATGGAAGGCCGCCAGATGCTGATGGTGCTGGCACCCAAGTAAGCCACGGTGAATCCGTCGAACGGGGCGCGCGCAGCGATGCGGGCGCCCTTTTCGTATGCGGCACCATCGACGCCGCTGCGGATATGGCCGAACCCGCCGGTGTGGCGCCCCGGTGACACACCAAAAAATCCGATACTCCATCTTCGAAATAGATAGACTTTATCAACGGTGCGCACGTAGCCTGACTCCGAACTACAAAAACGAAAAGGCGGATCGGTAAAAGCCGGCAGCCGGGTTCAGGACAGGAGAGTGAAGCCGATGCGCGCGAGTGCGTTCCTGCTATCTGCCGCCACCTTTGCCATCGCGGTCCCCGCCGCAGCGCAGGATGTTCCCACCACGCCCGCCGAGGCCCAGGTGCCGGCCCAGGGCACCGCCAACGCCGCGGTCGGCGAGCAGACCAGCGACGCGACCGATGCCGACACGACGCGCGCCGCCGCACAGGCGCCGCTCAACGCCGGCGATATCGTGGTGACTGCCACCCGCCGTGCCGAGCGACTGTCCGACGTGCCGATCGCGGTATCCGCGATCGGCCAGGAGTCGCTGCAGAATTCCGGCGCCACCGACATTCGCGCGCTGGGCCAGTTGGCGCCGTCGCTGCTGGTATCCTCGACGGGCAGCGAGGCGAACGCATCGGCGCGTATCCGCGGTATCGGCACGGTGGGCGACAATCCCGGCCTGGAAAGCTCGGTGGCGGTGTTCATCGACGGGGTCTATCGCAGCCGTACCGGCTCCGGCCTGAACGATCTGGGCGAGGTCGACCGGATCGAGGTGCTGCGCGGACCGCAGGGCACGCTGTTTGGCCGCAACGCGTCCGCCGGCCTGATCAACATCATCACCAAGGCGCCGTCCTACACCTTTGGCGGCTATGGCGAGGCGACCTACGGCAACTACAACAATGTCCGGCTGGCGGGTGCGCTGACCGGGCCGATCATCCCCGACATGCTCGCCTTCCGCATCGACGGGGTGTTCAACAAGCGTGACGGCTTCCTGTACGATGTCGTCAACAATACCGATTACAACGACCGCAATCGCTATTTCGTGCGCGGGCAACTGCTGTTCGAGCCGTCCAGCGACATCGCGGTGCGCCTGATCGGCGACTTCACCCGCCGCAACGAGAAGTGCTGCGGCGCGGTCTATGTCGACCTGCGCGAAAAGATCGATCCCACCCCCGGCGTGCCCGGCGACTTCGCGATCAACCCGGCGGGCAACCGTATCGTGCAGGTGATGCAACAGCTCGGCGCCGTGTTCCCGAGTGCGGGTGATCCCTATAACCGGCGCATCGCCAACTCGCCGGGCCGGGCTTACGGCAACGTCACCAAGGATTATGGCGGGTCGATGCAGATCGACTGGAATCTGGGCGGCGCTTCGCTGACCTCGATCACCGCATATCGCGAATACAAGTCGGGCAACGCCGCCGATATCGATTATGGCAGCCTCGACATCGGCTACCGGGACGATGACGGCAACGCGTTCCGCCAGTTCCACACCTTTACCCAGGAACTGCGCCTGCAAGGCTCGGCATTCGACGGCAAGCTCGACTGGCTGGTCGGCGGCTTCTATTCCAACGAAGACCTGGTGGTGCGCGACAATCTGCAGTTCGGCAGCCAGTACGGCCTGTTCGCCGCCTGCCGCATCGTCGCCACGGTGAACCCTGCCGCTGCCCTGCGCAGCACCACGCCCGGCTCCGGCTGTCTCAGCCCCATCGGACAGGGCGCGCTGACCCAGCAGCTCGGTGCCGCCGCGCCGCTGATCATCGGCAATCTGCGCCGTCTGTCCGCGCTCAACAATCTGGGCGATACCCGGGCCGATTATTATCAGGACAGCGAGAATTACGCCGCGTTTACCCACAACATCTTCCGCCTGACCGAGACGATCAGCATCACCGCCGGCCTGCGCTACACACGCGAGCAAAAGGCGTTCCGCGCGTTCTTCAACAACACCAACACCCTGTGTCCGCAGCTTCAGGCGGGCACCGCGCAAGGTGGCCTGGGCGGCCTGCTCGCCAATCCGGCGCTGGCCAGCCTGGCCGGCGGCATCATCACGCTTGGCTGTACCGGCAACAGCTCGTCCGCGCTCAACGCGCTGAACCTGAACGACTCCTTCAAGGAGGATCAACTGACCGGCACCGGCGTCCTGTCGTGGAAGCCGAACAACAACTGGCTCGTCTATGCCAGCTATTCGCGCGGGTACAAGGCGGGCGGATACAATCTCGACCGGTCCGACCTCGGCACCGCGCTGTTCCCGCGCAGCAATGCCGATGTGCGCAACCTGCGCTTCGACCCCGAACTGGTGAATGCCTATGAAGCGGGCTTCAAGTTCACTTCGGCCGATTTCACGCTGAACGTCGCCGCCTTCCGTTCCGACTTCGACAACTTCCAGTTGAACACCTTCAACGGCACCAACTTCGTGGTGGAGAATATCGGCAGTTGCTCGACCAGCCTGAACGGCGGCGATCGCGACGCCAGCGCCACGACCGGCGCCTGTGCGTCCGACGTGAAGTTCGGCGTGCGCAGCCAGGGTGTCGAGGTGGAGGCGGGGCTGTATCCGGCGCGCAACTTCTCGGTCAACATGGGCTATACCTTTGCCGACACGCGCCTGCGCCGCAATCTGGTGGGCAGTGCCGCCGGGGCGCCGCTGGACCCCGCGCTGTTCCTGCTGCCGGGCAACCAGTTGTCGAACGCGCCGCGCAACGTCGTCACCCTGTCGGCGAGCTGGACGCCCGAGCTGGGCTCCTCCGGGTTGTCGGCGCTGTTCTACGCCGATGGCCGGATGAGTTCGGACTATAACACTGGGTCGGATTTATTCTTCGAAAAGGAGCAGGACGGCTTCCTCGTCGCCAATGCGCGCATCGGCCTGCGCGGGCCCAACCGTGCCTGGGCGGTGGAGGCGTGGGTGATGAACCTGTTCGATCAGGATTATCAGCAGGTCGCCTTCAACGCGCCGTTCCAGGGTGCCGGATCGCAAGGGCAGGTGCAACGCTTCGGCGGGGTGGGGAACCAGATCTTCACCTCCTATCTGGGCGAACCGCGCACCTATGGCCTGACGCTGCGCACCCGGTTCTGATCGAATTGCCGGGCCGGAACCTTGCCGGCCCGGTCAATCGCCGCCACAGCCACTGCACCCATCGGCGCCGTCGCCGTTGCCAAAGTCGAGATCGAATTCCCCGTCGTGATCGCGCTTCTTGCGCCGGGCAGCGCGCAGCGCGGCGATCACGACCGCGGCGATAGTCACCGTCAGGATCACGGGCATCAACCCTGCCAGCGGAAAGGCTGCGGTCGTGAGCATCGCCGCCAGGGGCAGCGCGGTCAGCGCCAATGTCCGCTTTTCAACGACCAATGTCTTCGACCGGTCGACACGCACGCCCTGAATAGCGAAACGGCGTTCCGGCGCGGGCCAGATCGCGGCGGGCGGTGCATGGCCAAAGACTGCGGCGTATCGCGCCAGCGTCGCGCTATAGCGGTCGTGATAATATTCCTTCGCATCCCGCCCCCCGGGTGTCGGGCCATGATGCAGCGGGCGGCGCAATATGCGACCGCACAGATCATCCCAATAGCTGCGCGTATAGGTCAGATGCAGGTGCCATGCCTGATCCACCGCATCGGAGGGCGTCATGGGATGATCGATGGTCGCGGCGAGGTAGAGAAAGCGGCGATATTCACGATCGACGGCCACCGCATGGCGACGCGACCAGCCCTGTTCCCGTGCCAGCCGATCGGTGAAGCGCAGCGCCGCATTCGGTAGATCCACGTCCAGCGCCTCAATGGCGGCCAGCAGCGCGCGCGCATCATCGTCCATCGTCGCCATCCCCATCCGACCTGTCACCGCGTGACGCTACCATGTTCGGCTTGCCGAAAGATGTTCGCTTGCCGCATCCGGGATTTTCCCGGCTTCGGTTCGGGCGCGCTTCCTGTCACAAGGGTTCATGGCCACCATGCCGTTCGATCATCCGGCCATGCATTTCGGTCTTCGCACATGGCTGCCCCGACGGAGCGATGCAGTTGCGCTTTCGCTCTATGCGGTCGGGTTTGCGTTGGCGCATGCGGTGGCGGTGTGGTGGAGCGGGGAGGGGTTCTATTCGCTGTGGTTCCCTGCGGCGGGGTTGCGGTTTGCGCTGTTGTGGCGGCTGGGGGCGCGGCTGACGCCGGCGGTGGCGTTGATCGAGCTGGCGGTCGATGTGGCGAAGGGGGTGATCGTCTTTGCGTCGCCCGACTGGCCGATAGCGGTGGTGGGCATCGTGCGGCCGGTGCTGGCCTATGGCCTGGTCGTGGCCGCGATCCGCCGGCTGGCGAGCGGGCGGCGGGCCGAGTTGCTGGTCGCGCCGATGCCGTTCGGGCTGGCCGCGGTGGCGGCGCCGCACTTCGCGGCCCTGGTCGCCTTGCCGCAGGCGATGCTGCGGCCGGACATGACCGGGGTGGCGGGCGCGCAGTCGATCGTGCTGTCGCTGACCGCCTTTACGGTGGGCGACCTGCTGGGCGTGTTGATCGTGGCGCCGCCCGTTCTGTGGGCGGCAGGGCTCGGGGCCCGTCGTGCCGCCCCGCAATGGCCGCGGATGCGAACCGCAGCGCTGGTGGAGGCGGTGCTTACGCTGGGCGGTGCGATCGGCGTCGTCGCGGCGCTCGACCTGTTGGGGCTGGGGTGGCAACCGATGCCGGTGCTGCTGGCGGTGGCGTGGATTGGGCTGAGATTCGGGCGGCATGCGGCCTGGGCGGCGTTGCTGGTCGTCGTCGTGCTGACCCTGTCGCGCACGGCCGGCGCGGTGGCCACGCCGCAGCGCCTGAACCTCCACCTGGGGTTGAGCATGATCGCGGTGGTCGGGTATCTGGCGGGCAGCTTCGCCGACAGCCAGCGCCGTGCCCGCACCGATGTCGCCCGGCGCGACCGGCTGCTGTTCCAGGCCGAACGGTTGAAGACGCTGCGCGCCATGTCGGTCGCCGTGATCCATGAGATCAGCCAGCCGCTGTCCACGCTGGCGATCGAGGCGCGCCACCTGAACGCGATCGCGCGCGACGCAGGGCCGGAGATCGCCGCCAGCGCCGAGCTGATCGATCGCAAGGCCGATACGTTGTCCGCCCTCGTCCGCCGGCTGCGCCGTTTCGGCGGGCGCGTGGTGGACGAGCCGACGCCGCTCCCGCTCGTCGCCCTGATCGACAGCGTGGTCGGGCTCGCCGCGCCCGAGGCGAAGGCGGCGCATGTCCGCCTGAACGTGGCGCCGGTCGATCCGGACCTTGCCGTTCTGGGGCAGGAAGTGGAACTGGCGCAGGCGGTGATGAACCTGCTCCGCAACGCCATCCAGGCCTGCGGAGATGCGACGGTCGACCTGAGCGTCGACGCCGTCGGCGATCGCGCGCGCGTGACGATCACCAACCGCTGTTCACCCAGCCGCGCGCCACAGCCCGGCATGGGGGTGGGCACGCTTGTCGCGCGTGCGATCGTGGCGGCGCATGGCGGTTCGCTGGATCGCGACATCGACACCCGCGGCACCGTCCGCGCCATCCTGACCCTGCCGCTGATCGGAGATCCCGCATGACCGTCTTGTCGCCCGGCACCGTCTATGTCGTGGACGATGACCGCGATCTGGGCGCCAGCGTCGCCCGGCTGCTCGGTCGCCATGGCTTCGATGCGGAGCCCTTTCTGGATCCGGCCCTGTTGCTGGAGGTCTATCCACAGGCCCCGGCGCACTGCATCGTCACCGATGTGATGATGGGCGATCTGGACGGTTTCGGCTTTGCCGACCGGGTACGGGCGATCGACCCCTGCGCGGCGATCATCTTCATGACCGCATGGCCGACGACCGCCAATGCGGTCGATTCGGTGCGCCGGCATGGCGGCCTGGATTATCTGGAAAAGCCGCTGGACGAGGCGCGGCTGCTCGCGGCCGTCGCCGAGGGGGTGGCCTGGTCGAGAGGACGGCGCGACCAGCATGGCCGCACCATGACGCTGTCGCCGCGTGAACGGCAGGTGTTCGACCTGCTGGTCCAGGGGCACAGCAACAAGGCGGTGGCCGGGCTGCTCGGCCTCAGCCCCAAGACGGTGGAGGATCACCGCGCCGCCGTGCTGGCGAAGACCGGCGCCAATGGATTGGCGCAGCTGATCGCGTTGGTGGCCTGAAGGACACGCGGCACAGGGCATTTGCCCCCGTGGTTCTTCCAAAGCTTGACGTGGCGGCGGCCCCCGCGCCAAAGGCGGCCATGCCCAGCACGCCCAACGATCCGCACGGCTTCAAGCGCCGCGGCGTCCTGTTCGTCCTGTCCTCGCCGTCGGGCGCGGGCAAATCCACCATCGCGCGCATGCTGCTCGCCGCCGATCCGGAACTGGCGATGTCTGTGTCCGCGACGACGCGGCCGATGCGCCCCGGTGAGGTGGACGGCAAGGACTATCACTTCGTCGATCTGGAAGAATTCCGGCGCATGGCGGCGGAGGACGAGTTCCTGGAATGGGCGCACGTCTTCAACAATCGCTACGGCACGCCGCGCGCGCAGGTGGAGGAGATGCTGGCGGCCGGCAAGGACGTGCTGTTCGACATCGACTGGCAGGGTGCGCAGCAGCTGTTCCAGATCGCCGGCGGCGATGTGGTGCGCGTGTTCATCTTCCCCCCGTCGATGGAGGAACTGCGCCAGCGGCTGGAGCGTCGCGCGACGGATGCGCAGGAGGTGATCGACGCCCGCATGGCGCGCGCCACCAACGAGGTCAGCCACTGGGACGGCTATGACTATGTGCTGGTCAACGACGATGTGGAGCGCTGTTTCGAGGGCGTCCGCACCATCCTGGCGGCCGAGCGCCTGAAGCGGTCGCGCCAGACCGGCCTGATCGGCTTCATCCGCAAGCTGACGCGGTAGGGGGCGGGGGCGTGGCGACGCCCCTGTTTCTCGATCCCCCGGCCATGTCGCTGTCTGGCGGCTGGAGCAGGATCACATCACTTTGGTCCGTTCGTGTCGGGACAGGGCCGCGTGCGGCGAAGTGTCTCTCGATACGTCGTCTCGATACGCGGCTTTGCCGCTACTCGACGACTACTCGAGACGAACGGGAGGGGGGATCAATCCGGTGTCGTCCATCGCCAGGCGAGACGAACGGGGACCAGCGGGGCATGCGGCCTGCTTAGCCCCGCACCGCACGCAGAAAGCGTAGCGCGGCATCGAATTCGGCGCGGCGGGCGGTGCGGCGTTCGGCGGCCAAGATGTCCTCGCCCCAGCGTTCGACCTGCCAATCCTCGTCGACATGGGCGGCGGCCCATATCGTATCGGCGTCGAACGCCTCTTCGACCAGCGCGAGGGCGAGCAGCAGCGAACCGGTCAGCGTGACCAGCGGCGACAGGGCGGCCATGGCGAACGGATCGAGGGCGGCGACCGCATCCCCCAGCCGTGTCAGCGTCGCCGGTGGCTGCGGCCGGTGGATGATCCCGGCGGTCGTCTCCACCGCGATGTCGTAGCGGGCGCGGGCCCAGGCGATCACCGGGTCCCATGCCGCCGCCTGTCGCGCCGCCAGTTCCGCCGGATCGTCCGCACGGTAGCAGAGCAGGTCGCTCTCGCCGTAGCGCGCCAGCCCTTCGGCAAAATGGGCAGGGTCAGGCGCGATCCGGTCGATCGCGGCATTGGCCAGCCCGGTCAGCGGCATCGCGCGCGGGTCCACCATGTCGGCAACCGCGGCCCATTCCGCCGCCACCGCCTCTGCCGCCGCCTGGGTCGGCAGGGCCAGCGGGGTGCGGCCGGGTGTGCGCACCGGGCGATCGTCCAGCCGGATCACCCGGTCATCGTCCACCGATACCTGGCGCCAGAACCGCTTCATTCCCCACCACTCCGCCAACGCTGCGCCAGACTGGCAGGCACGATCGCCACCACCAGCAGCGCCGACAGCACGATCGCGATGCCCAGGATACGCGGCGCCAGCGTCGGCGCGCGCGATACCAGTACGAGGCCGAACACCGCTCCGGCAATCCCCATCATCCGCACGCCGACAATGGCCATCCAGCGGCGCCGGGCCTGGGCGTCGACGGGGCTCATGCCGGCACCAGCAATGCGGGCAGGTCCGCCACCCGCTCCGCCACGACATCGGCGCCGGCGTCGATCATCTCGCGGATGCTGTGATAGCCCCAGGCGACGCCGACGGCGCGTACGCCGGCCGCCTTTGCCATCGCCATGTCGAAACTGGTGTCGCCGATCATCACCGTATCCTGCGGGGTGGTCCCTGCCTCTGCCATCGCCGTCAGCAGCATCGACGGATCGGGTTTCGAGGGATGCCGGTCCGCGGTCTGCAACGTCACGAAATGCCGGGCGAGGCCGTGATGGTCCAGCACATGCGCCAGCCCGCGATCGGATTTGCCGGTGGCGACGCCGAGCAGCCAGCCCTGCGCGTCCAGCCGGGCCACCAGCGCGCCGATCCCCTCGAACAGCGGCTCTTCGTCCAGCGTGCCGGCATGCCGCATGGCGAAGAACGCGTCCTTGTAATTGGCCGCCAGCCGGCGCTGCATGGCATCGTCCTGCGCCGGCGCGAGCACGCGCATCGCCTCGACCAGGCTCAGCCCGACGATGCTGCGCACCGCCTCTCGCGGTGGTGCGTCGAGGCCAAGGCCGCGAAACGCCTGCTCGGCGGCGCGGCAGATATTGGCCTGGCTGTCGACCAGGGTGCCGTCGCAATCGAACACGGCGAGACGAAGGGGAGGGGACATGGCGGCGGGCGCAGGGGTCAGTCGCGGCTGCCGCGCCCGCGCCGTTCGCCGCGGCGTTCCTTGCGCACCGTCTTGGCATGCGCCTTGGCACGCGCCTTTGTCTGCTCGCGGGTGGGCGGGCCCTTGCCCTCGTCCAGCGGCAGCGCATCGCCGCGTGCTTCCTCGAAGCCCAGGCTCGCCAGGCTTTCGGCGAAATGGGTGGGCAGGCTGGCGGTTTCGTCGATACGCCCGGCATCGGGGTGGTCGACGCGGATCCGTCTGGCATGCAGGTGCATCTTGCGGCTGATCCCGCCGGTCAGGAATGCCGCGGCGCCGCCATATTTGCCATCACCGACGATCGGGTGGCCGATCGCCGCCATGTGGACGCGCAACTGATGCGTGCGGCCGGTAAAGGGCTGCAACTCGACCCAGGCGCAGCGATTGCCGGCGCGTTCGATCACCCGGTACCGCGTGCGGGCGGGTTGGCCGTTCTCCTCGTCGACATGCATCTTCTCGCCGCCGCTGCCCGGTTGCTTGGCGATCGGCAGTTCGATCATGCCGTCCTCGATCGAGGGGACATCGACGATCAGCGCCCAGTAGACCTTGCGCGCGGTGCGGCCGGAAAAGGCCTTGGCAAAGAATGCCGCGGCGCGCGACGAGCGCGCGACGAGCAGCGCGCCGCTGGTGTCCTTGTCCAGCCGGTGGACCAGCTTGGGGCGACCCTCCGCCTCGAACTGCAGGGCGTCGAGCAGGCCGTCGACATGCTCATGCGTCTTGGTGCCGCCCTGCGTCGCGAGACCGGGGGGCTTGTTCAGCACCAGGGCCTGGGCGTCCTTGTAGATCACCATGTCGCGCGCGAAGGCGACCGCGTCCTCGCTCAGCGGCGGGCGCTCGCGGCGCGGTCGTGCCTCCTCGTCGCGCGGCGCCTCGGGAGGGGGGACGCGAAGAAGCTGGCCGGCGGCGATGCGGTCGCCCGGCGTGGCGCGGCTGCCATCGACGCGAAGCTGCCCGGTGCGGGCCCATTTGGCGACGGTGGTGAAGCTGGTATCGGGCAGATGCCGCTTGAACCAGCGATCGAGCCGGATGCCGTCATCGTCATAGCCGACGGTGAATTCGCGAACCTTGTCCGTCATGCCAGCCCCCGCGCCAGTGATAGTCCGGCGACCAGCGCCAGGAGCGAACCTGCGACCGAGGCCGCGACATAGCCGATCGCCGCCAGCGACCGGCCCGCTTCCACCAGCATCACCGTGTCCAGCGAAAAGGACGAAAAGGTGGTGAACCCGCCCAGCACGCCGACGCCGACGAACAGGCGCCAGCCCTCCGCACCGCCGGTACGGGCCAACACCCCGGCGAGCAGCCCCATGGCGAGCCCGCCGACCAGATTGACCGTCAGGGTGCCGGCAGGAAAGCCGGGGCCGGCCAGCGCGAGCATCGTGCGCCCGGTCAGGTGCCGGGCCCCCGATCCAAGCGCGCCACCCAGCATGACGAGAAGAAGCGATTGCATCGCGGCGCCCTAGCGCAAGCGGCCCCGCTTCGCAAAAGGCAACGCGCGCGATCGATCAAATGCCTGCGTTGGTGATGAAATCCACATCGCTGCCCCCGCCCGGCCGGGGCGAGACATAGACGATATAGGCGGCCGGCCCCCGCGTGCCGCCGATGACGTGGCGAGGCCCTTCCGCCTTGTGCTCGGCGGAATAGCCGCCTTGCCGGGCATGGGTGAAATACCAGTCGATCACCCGCCCCGGCGTGCCGCCCGCCCGGAAGGTGACCACGCGCAGCGCACAGCCATCGGCATCGGCGCCCGCCGCCTCGCTGACCTGTGCGCCGGGGTAGAGGGGGAGGGTGGGGGGCAGGCGGTTGGCGTAGGTGGCGGAGTAGCGGACGTTTCGGGCACAGGAGGCGGTAGCGGATTGGGTACCGGCCAGCGCACCGGCGGTCAGGGCGCCGTCCCTGGCGCGGCATTCCGGGCAGTTTGCGGAGGGCGCCGGGGCCTTGCGCAGCTGTCTCTTATACACATCTGACGCTGCCGACGATAAGGCTCGTGTAGATCTCGG
>NZ_JALNUQ010000038.1:0-40945 GCF_026540875.1 Sphingomonas sp. GM_Shp_2 | reverse complement strand
CCGCGATCGATTTGGGTGCAGGGGCAAGGGGAGCCCACTCGGGGTGCGCGAAATAGTTGTAGGCCGATCCGGTCGCCAGCACGAGCTGGTCGAAGGGCAGGTCCGCGCCGTCAGCCAGCTTCACCGTCCGCCCCGCCGTATCGACCCCGGTGACATCGGCGAGCACGACATCGACATTCCGCGCGCGCGCCAGCACCCGGCGGATTGGCGCGGCGATATCGGCCGGCGACAGCGCAGCCGTCGACACCTGATACAACAGCGGCTGGAACAGATGATGGTTGCGCCGGTCGATCAGCGTGACCTGCGCCTCGGCCCCTGCCAGCGCCCGCGCACAAGCCAGCCCCCCAAACCCGCCCCCAACAATAACAATGCGCCGCCCGCGGCAGGCGCTTGGCGGCGTTCTGCCCTGCTGGATTGTCGGTGCGATCGTTCGTCTCCCATGCTGTCGGACCCGCGTCCCGTCCTGATCCGCGATCGCGCGGACGCCCGGCATCACCTGGATCATGATCATGCGCCGGAACGCACCAACTATCCGTCTAAGCTAATGTAGTTGAACAAGAATTGTCTGCGCCCGCCTGAACTGCACCCTGCCCGTTGCGTTTCAATGCGGTTGATATGTTTCACGCTCATGATGGAGGATGGCCATGACCGATCACAAGAAGAAGGGCGATTTCCACAAAAACGGCAAGGACGATATCGGCGGCAATGCCAAGCAGGATAATGATCGCAACCCCGACGATCACAGCCGCACCGGCGGACAGAATGCCGGTCATGGCGGACATAAATAACGTCCTTCGACAACGCTGAAGTGGAGATCGACATGGCGCAGAAAGGTGCGGGTGGAAATCCCGGGGCGATTACTGCCAAGGGTGGGGACGGGGCGAGGGGCAGTCTGGGGACCGGGCGCGGCGGCGGTACGGGGACGGGTGCGAAGAAAACGGCCACCAAAAAGTCGCCCGACAAGGGCGAGGACGGCAAAGACAATTCTAGCGGCGGTCATCTGGATTAGTGTCGATCACCCGTACGCGTCGTAAGAGGCGCGATGGCTGAACCGGCGCACACACTCGAACGCCAACAGGCCCTGGTCGATTTCGGCGATTTCGTGCTGGATTGCGCCGATCTGCCGATCATCTTGGAAGAGGCGAGCCGCCTGATCGCCGGCGCCTTGCAGGCTGCGACGGTGACGATCGTGAAAGGCGAAGCCGACACGACCGGATCGGTCGAGGTGCCGATCCTTCTGCCGGGACGCAGACCCTATGGCGTGTTGCGGGTCGAGCCGGATGCGGCCCGCCCTTTCGATCCGGCGGACATGCAGTTCCTGCGCCTGTGGGCGATCGCGCTCGGCCCGGTAATCGACCGGCTGGACAAGGCGCGTGCGCTGGAACGGGCCACCACGCTCAACCGGTTGATCGTGGAGAATGCGCAAGACTATGCGCTGGTCTTCACCGATGCCGATGGCCGGATCGACGGCTGGTTGCCCGGCGCGCAGGCGGTGTTTGGCTGGACGGAGGCAGAGGCGATCGGCCAGCCCGACGCCATGCTGTTCACGCCGGAGGACCGTGCCGCGGGCGTGCCGCAATGGGAAATGGGCGTGGCGCGCCGCGACGGCCGAGCCCCCGATACGCGCTGGCATTGCCGCAAGGACGGCAGCCGCGTCTTCATCAATGGCCAGACAACCGCGCTCAGGCACGACGACGGATCGATCGCCGGCTTCATGAAGATCGGGCAGGACGTCACCGCGCGCAAGCGGGTGGATGCGGCCCTGCAGGAAAGCGAACTGCGCCTGGCCAGCATTCTGGACCAGGTGCCGATCGGCGTCGGCCTGTTCGATACCGACGGGCGCTTCACGCTGAAGAACCCGCAATTGCAGCACCTGATCGGCGATCGCATACCCTCATGCGATCCGGTGGAGGGGCAGCATTGGCAGGCGTTCGACGCGCAAGGCGATGCCGTGCCCGAGCAGAACTATCCCGGTGCAAGCGCACTGCGCGGGGAAAGAACCACCGTTCCGATCGACTTCCGCCATGTCGAGGGTGACAGCGAGCGCTGGTTGCGTGTCACCTCGGTGCCGATGATGGCGGGCGACACCGTCACCGGCGGCGTCGCCGTGTTGCAGGACGTGACACAGGAACGCAGCGCGCAGATCGCCCTGCAGATATTGGCGGCGCGCAACCGTGAGATACTGGAAAGCATCTCCGACGCATTCTACGCGGTCGATGCACAGTGGCGGCTCACCTATATCAACCGCAAGGCGGAAGAAATCTGGGGCCGCTCGCGCCGCGACCTGCTCGGCCGCAATCTGTGGGAAGCCTTTCCGGCGACGTTCGAGCCCCAGGCGCATGACGCCCACCTGCGCGCCGCAGAGACGCGCGAGGTCGTCCGGATGGAGACGGGCTCGGCGATCCGGGGGCACTGGATCGATCTGACCATCTACCCGGCCGCGGACGGCCTTTCGGTGTATTTCCGCGACATTTCCGAACGCAAGACCGCCGAGGATCGGCTGCGCGAAAGCGAGGAGCGCCACCGCGCGATCCTGGACAGCGTGCTGGACTATGCGATCTTCACCACCGATGGGGAGGGGCGGATCGAGACGTGGCCGCGCGGTGCCGAGGCGGTGTTCGGATGGAGCGCCGCGGAAGCGGTCGGCCGGCATGCCGCCATCACCTTCGTGCCCGAGGATCGTGACGCCGGCGTGCCTGACGCCGAACTGGCGGAGGCGCGCGATACCGGCTTTGCCGCCAATGTGCGCTGGCACCGGCGCAAGGATGGCCGGCGCGTGTTCATCGAGGGATCGACCCGCCCGCTGCGCGGCGACGGTGCAGAGCCGCTCGGCTATCTGAAGGTGGGGCAGGACGTCACCCAGCGCCGGCAATGGGAGGGGCGGCAGACCGTGCTGGTCGCCGAGTTGCAGCATCGCACCCGCAACCTGATCGCCGTCGTCCGCTCCATGGCGGACAAGACGATGCGTCGTGCCGCCGATCTCGGCGATTTCCGCGAGAAGTTTCGCGACCGGCTGGAGGCCCTGGCCCGCGTGCAAGGATTGCTGTCGCGGCTGGACGAGCATGACCGGGTGACCTTTGACGAACTGGTGCGCACCGAACTGACCGCGCTGGGGGTGCCAGATGCCGGGCCGGAACGGGTCGTGCTGGACGGCCCTGCGGGCATCCGCCTGCGCTCCGGCACGGTGCAGACGCTGGCGATGGCGCTCCACGAACTGGCGACCAACGCCGCCAAATATGGCGCGCTGCATCAGCCGGAGGGTCAACTGGTCCTTTCCTGGCGTTTCGAGGCCAATGGCGAGGGCGATCGGCCGTGGCTGCATATCGACTGGCGCGAGCACGGCGTCGTCATGCCCGATCCGGGCACCGCGCCGCATGGCTCCGGCCACGGCCGCGAACTCATCGAGCGTGCCCTGCCCTATCAGCTCAAGGCCCGGACCAGCTACGCACTGGAGGAGGACGGGGTGCACTGCACGATCAGCATCGCGGTCTCCGCCACCGTCGCCGACGGCTAGCGACCGCCTGCGCTCCGCCGTTCAGCCGTGGATCACCCGCCCGATCGCCTGCGTCACGATCCGGAGGTTGATCGGCTTTTCGCATTGCACGACCCCGTCGAAGCGCTCCGGAATCACCGATCGATCATAGCCGGTGGTGAACACGAACGGTACGCCGCGTTCGGCCAGCAGGTCTGCCGCGGCGAACACCATGTCCCCGTCCAGATTCACGTCGAGAATGCCGCCATGGATGGCATCGCTCGCCCGGATCAGCGCCTCTGCATCGCGGATGCTGCCCACCGGGCCCAGCACGACGGCACCGGCGTCTTCCAGCTCCATGCAGAGCTCGTCGGCGAGCATATACTCATCCTCGACAACAAGGATGTGGCAATTGCGAAGCGAGGGGTCAGCCATGCGCCCATGTCCGGATATCGTTCGTCATGGCACGGGCGATAGGCCAGCGTGCGCCGGCCCGCGCCAACGTGCATGAGGTTTCCGACAAACCCGCGGTTTAGAAGCCGACCCGGCCGATCACCCCGAAATAGCGATCCGCCTCGCGCGGGATGATGTAGCGATAGCTGCCGCCCGGCCCGCCGCTGGTGATCGATGCGGCAAAGCTCTGGTCGAACAGGTTCTTCACCTGAAAGCCCAGCCGGAAGCGATCCCGCGCGTCGATCAGCGCGACGCCGAGGTCGACCAAGGCATAATCGCCGATCGTCGTCGCCTGCCGGATCGCGGGCGAGGCATCGAACTGGCTGATCTGGTCGGACTGCCACGATCCTTGCGCGTTCAGCCCGAAATCGACCGCTCCGCCGGTGCGGATGCGCCAGTCGCCGGCCAGCGACGCCTTCCATTCCGGCGCATAGGCCAGCCGCGTGCCGGGTGCGATCACGCCGGTGACGGTGCCGGTCGGCTGGCGGAACCGGTCGACATGCGCATCGGTATAGGCCAGCCCACCCGACAGCGACACGTCGCGCACCGGGTTCCAGATCAGGTCCAGCTCGCCGCCCCGTGTCGAAATCCGTCCGGCATTGGTGAAGCGGGTGACGAGGACGCCGGCCACCACATCCGGGTTGTTCGCCTGGAAATTGTCGTAGCGCGCGTAATAGGCGGCCAGGTTCAACACCAGCTTGCCACCGAACAGCGTGTTCTTGATCCCCGCCTCGTAGCTGTCGACCGTTTCCGGTTCGATCACGTTGGTGCCGGTGCCCGCCAGATTGTAGAAGATGTTGTAGGCCGGGCCCTTATAGCCGCGCGTCCAGGTGGCGTAGACGGTGTGGTCGCGCGACAGGTCGAACTGCGCGCCGGCCATGCCCGACCAGTTGTCGTTGGTCGTCTTGGTGGTGAAGGGGATGCCGTTGGCGGCAACCACCGCCTGGGTCTGCGCCGTTGTCGGCGCCACGCCGTTCGCGACCAGCGACACGTAGCGGTCGTACACGCCCTGATCGAAATTGGGCTGGATACCCGGCCCGGTCAGCGCGGTCTGCCGGATGTGGAAGACGTTCAACTGGTCATGGGTAAAGCGGATACCGCCGAGCAGGCGCAACCGGTCGCTGACATTGACGGTGAAGCGCCCGAACGCGGCAAGGTTCTTGAAGGTCGACCCGAAATCGGCGGTGCCCGTCGGCCGCGTCACGGTGACGCCGGGCGCATCGCATCCGGTCAGCACCGCGGCGTTCGGCGCGCACAGCGTGACGTCGCGGCGGAAGGTACGCTCCGTATCCGCCCAGCTGTAGAACACGCCGCCGACATAATCGACCAGCCCGCCGCTCGGCGAGGTGATCCGAACCTCCTGCGTGAAGGTGCGCCCGACCTGCGGCCCGAAATCGTGCAGTTCGTTCAGCCCGGCATTGGCATAGGGCTGCGCCAGCCAGTCGCCGTCGCGGATTTCGGTATTGTCGTAACGGCGCCATGCGGTGATCGAGGTGAGCGTGTTTCGCCCCAGCGTCGCATCGATCTGGAGCGAGCCACCATAGCTTTCCTCGTTGGTCGCGGTCACCAGATTCTGACGCACCCGGCGCGTGCGGTCGCCTTGCGGGGTGGGAAGGATCTGCGCCGCGAGATTGGTGGGGGTCGTCCCGATCACCTCGGCGCAGCAGTCATCATCGGCCTTGCGATAGTCGCCGATCAGCGTGATCGTCAGGTCCGGGGTCGGATCGGCGACGACAATGCCCCGCACGCCCCAGCGTTCATAGCCGTTGACGCGGCGATCGACATTGGGCGCCTCGTTGAACAGGTTGCCGTCATATTTGCTGTAGAAGCCGGTGACGCGGCTCGCCACCCGCTCGCCCAGCGGCACGTCGATCGCGGCGCGGGCGCGATATTCGTTGCCATTGTCGAAGAAGAAGCCGCCTTCGGCATAGCCAGACAGGTCGCGCCCCGGCTTGCGGCTGACGATGTTGATGACACCCGCCGACGCGTTCTTGCCGAACAGCGTGCCCTGCGGCCCGCGCAGCACCTCGATCCGCTCGATATCGACAAGGTCGCTGAAGGCCTCGCCGGCGCGGCTGTAGACCACGCCGTCCACCACCGTGGACACCGACGGCTCGCCCGCGATCGAAAAGGTGGAGGTGCCGACGCCGCGCAGGAACAGCGACTGGTTGATGCTCGTCCCCGATTTGCGGAAGTTGAGCGTGGGGACCAGATATTGCGCGCTTTCCAAGTTGATGCCGCCCTGTCGCGCGATCAGGTCGCCGCCGATCACCGACACCGCGACCGGCACGTCCTGCAACCGCTCCTCGCGCTTCTGCGCGGTGACGACGATGTCGCCGCTGCGCTGCTCGGCCTGGGGCGTCTCCGGCGTGGCATCCTGCGCCGCGGCGGGGCTGGCGAACGCGGCGACCAGCGCGGCGGTCGCGGCGCGGGTGAAAAGATGGTTCATGGACAGGCTCCCCGGCATCATTGTTTCGGGGGTAGCTTGTATATCCCACCGGTGAAATAGGAATATGGCTTTACTTCATGGCGGGTTGATCAGGCTTTAGCGCGGGGGACGGCCGGCATCATCATGCGCAACCACGCAAATCCCAGCAGATAGGACGCGCCCGCGAATACGAAGAGCGGCGTATAGCCCCCACCCGCGCTCAGCACCGCGCCCGTCACCCACACGATCGCGACGCCGCCCAGATTGCCGCAGAACGCGCCGAACGCGGTCACCCGGCCGACCTTGCTGCGTGGCACCACATCGGTGATCGTGCCGAAGATGCTGAGCGAGAAACCCTGATGCCCGGCCAGCACCAGCCCCATCATCACCGTCACCGCCCAATAGCTGTCGATGCGCAGGATGACCGGCACCGGCGCCACGACCAGTGCGGAGACCAGCATCACCGCGGCGCGCACCCGCGCGGGCGCCCAGCCCCGCGCCATCAACCGCCCGGACACCCATCCCGCCAGCAAGGCGCCCAGCCCCGATCCCAGAAACGCGATCGCCAGCGGCAGGCCGAGTTGCTCGGTAGAAAGCCCCAGCTCGCGACGATAGAAATCGGGAAGCCAGAAGTTCAGCAGCCACCACGTTGCATCGGACAGCGCCTTGGCGACGACGATCGCCCAGGTCCGCCGCTCCAGCAGGATCGGGCCATAGGGCGCCGCGCCGTCCGCATAGTCCAGCGCGGGATCCTCGGCAGCGTCGTCGAACACCACGCCGCGCGCCGCGATCCACCACAGCGCCAGCACGACGAACCCGCCGGCCCCCGCAAAGATCAGCGCGCCCCGCCAGCCCCAGGCTGCCGCCAGCACGGGAATGAAGAAGGGCAAGGTGATCGTGCCCGCCGCGCCGATCAGCGTGCCGGCCCCGATCGCCAGGGACCGCAGCCTGGGGCCGAACAAGGTCGCCACCGTCTTGATGGTCAGCGGCGTCTGCACCGCCTCGGTCGCGCCCAGGCCGACGCGCGCGGCGACCACCTGCCACCCGGTCATCGCCCAGCCATGCACCGCCGCCGCCAGGCTCCAGGCGGTGACGCCCGCCACCATCGACCGGCGCACACCCAGCCGGTCGATCATCCAGCCGGTGAACAGGTAGGATAGCGCCGCGGCAAACTGCGTCACCGCCGCCAGCCGGCCGAAATCGGCGTCGCTCCACCCGAACTCCGCCGACATGTCGGGTTTCAGGATGGCGATGATCGGCCGGTCCATCGCGTTGAAGATGCCCGCCGCGCAGAGCAGCGCGAACAGCAGCCAGGCGCGCGAGCGCGAGAGCGAAGAGGTCAAGGCTGCAGCGGCGCGTGATCGAGGTGCGG
This sequence comes from Sphingomonas sp. GM_Shp_2, assembly GCF_026540875.1. Taxonomy (NCBI): domain Bacteria; kingdom Pseudomonadati; phylum Pseudomonadota; class Alphaproteobacteria; order Sphingomonadales; family Sphingomonadaceae; genus Sphingomonas; species Sphingomonas sp. GM_Shp_2. The sequence goes on along the minus strand of NZ_JALNUQ010000038.1, from coordinate 33,220 downwards.
CAGCACGTGGCGCGCGAACAGGTCCGCCTCCGCCGCGTGCGGGTAGCCGGACAGGATGAACGCCTCGATCCCCTCCGCCCGGTACGCGTTCAGCTTGGCGAGCACCTGATCGGGATCGCCGACGATCGCCGCGCCGCAGCCCGAGCGCGCCCGGCCGATCCCGGTCCACAGATTATCCTCGACATAGCCGTCCTGCCGCGCCGCTTGCTCGCGCAGTTCGGCCTGCCGTGCGACGCCGGCCGACTGGCTGTCCAGCGACTTGGCGCGGATGGCCGCGCCCGTATCGGCATCCAGCTTCGACAACAGGCGTTCCGCGGCACGGCGTGCCTCGGCCTCCGTCTCGCGCACCACGACATGGACGCGGTAGCCGAATTTCAGCGTGCGGCCCCGCGCCGCGGCGCGCGCGCGCAGGTCCGCGACGATGCCGCGCATGCCCTCCATCGTATCGGGCCACATCAGATAAACGTCCGCCCCTTCCGCCGCGGCATCGCGGGCCGCGGGCGACAGGCCGCCGAAGTAGAAGGACGGGCAGCGGCCGGACACCGTCGTCACGCGCGGCGGCGCGACATCCAGTTGCCAGAACTCGCCGTCATGGCGCAGAGGCTCGCCGTTCAGCAGCGTGCGCAGGATGTGCATGGCCTCCACCGTGCGGCGGTAGCGCGGGGCGCTTTCCAGCGTCTGGCCGGGCAGGTCGCTGGAAATGATGTTCACCGTCAGGCGCCCGCCCAGCATCCGGTCGATCGTGGCGATCTGGCGCGCCAGTTGCGGCGGCCAGCTTTCGCCGATCCGCACCGCCATCAGCAGGCGGATACGCGTGATCAGCGCCGCCATTCCTGCGGCGAAGGCGGTGGTGTCGATCCCCAGCGCATAGCCCGACGGGAGCAGCACATTGTCGAACCCGCCGCTTTCCGCCTGCAACACGATGTCGCGACAATGCTCGAAACTGGACGCCAGCCGGGCGTCGGGCACCCCCAGAAACTCGTAATCGTCATCGCACAGCGCGGAGAACCAGCTTACTTCGCACGGGGGCAGCGCGGCGGTCATGGCAGGCGCTCCCCGGTGCCCGCCTGCATCACCGCATACCAGCGTTCCCGGTCCCATTCGACCTTGAAAGCGTCGGTCGCCGCGCGGATGCGCTCGGCCTTTTGCGACCCTACGATCGGAATGATCCGCGCCGGATGCACCATGATCCAGCTCAGCGCCGCGGCGACCGCATCGACGCCGTAAGCCGCACCCTGTTCCGCCAGCAACGCCCCTGCGGCATGCCCCGTATCGGTCAGCCGCCCTCCGCCCAGCGGCGACCAGGCCAGCACCGAAACATTCGCCGCCATCGCCTGGTCCAGCGTGCCGTCGTACAAGGGTGCGACGCGCAGCGGTGAAAATTCGGGCTGCGTCGATACGATCGGCAGGTTCAGGAAACGCTGCAACGCGCCCAGCTCCGCCGGGCTGTGATTCGACACGCCGACGCTGCGCACCTTGCCCGCCTCGACCAGCCGGGTCAGCGCGGCGGCGACCTCCTGCGGATGGGTCAGGAAGTCGCGGCGGTGGATCTGGTACAGGTCGATCACATCGGTTTGGAGCCGGCGCAGCGAGGCGTCGCACGCCGCCCTCAGATAGTCGGCGCTCGTATCATAGGGCACCGGCGGGGTGATCCCGCCCTTGGTGGCCAGCACGATGCGCCCGCGCAGTCCCCGGTCCGCGGCCAGCACCTCGCCCAGTATCGCCTCCGCGCCGCCAAAGCCCTCGGGCGCGTCGAAACCGTAGATGTCGGCGGTGTCGAACAGGGTGATTCCGGCATCCAGCGCGGCATGGACGAGCGCCGTGGCCGCCGCCACCTCCCCCGTCAGCCGCCACATGCCCCAGGCGATGGGGGAGACGGAAATGTCGCTGTTGCCGAGTTGGCGGGGCTGGCGATCGGGAAGGAGCTTGTGCATATGCCCATCAGGTAAATAGGAAATCGGCTATGACTTCAACCGTTCGCTACGGCATCGTCGGCACCGGGATGATGGGCGTGGAGCATATCCGCAACATCGCAATTCTTCCCGGCGCCGAGGTCGCAGCTATCGTGGATCCGGTGGCCACGTCCCTCGACTGGGCACGCGATGCGCTTGGCGACGGTGCTGCCTCCGTCGCGGCGTTCGGCGACGTGGCCAGTTTCGCGCGCGAGGCGCGGGTCGATGCGGTGGTGGTCGCCTCCCCCAACCATACCCACCGCGACGTGCTGGCGCCGCTGTTCGCGACCGGAGCCGCGATCCTGTGCGAAAAGCCGCTGGCGACGACGATGGCGGATGCGCGCTGGATCGTGGAGCAGACCGCCGACCGCGCCGCGCCGTTCTGGACCGGCATGGAATATCGCTACATGCCGCCCGCCGCCGCCTTTATCGAACAGGTGCATGGCGGCCGCGTCGGCCGGTTGCAGATGCTGTCGATGCGCGAACATCGCTTTCCCTTCCTGCAAAAGGTCGGCGACTGGAACCGCTTCTCCCGCAATACGGGCGGCACGATGGTGGAGAAATGCTGCCATTTCTTCGACCTGATGCGCCTGATCGTGCAGGCGGAGCCGGTGCGGGTCTTCTGTTCCGGCGGGATGGACGTGAACCATCTGGACGAACGCTATGGCGGTATGCGGCCCGACATCATCGACAACAGCTACACTGTGGTGGATTTCGCCAACGGCGTCCGCGCGATGTTGGACCTGTGCATGTTCGCCGAGGGTGCGGAACATCAGGAGGAAATCTCCGCGACCGGTGACAAGGCGCGGCTCGACGTGCTCATTCCGCCCGGCGACCTGGTGTTCAGCCCCCGTGTCGAATGGCCCGCGCCCAAAACGCCGGAGGTCACGCATATCTCGGTCGACGATGCCGCGATGCGTGCCGGCTCGCACCACGGCGCCACCTATTACCAGCATGCCGCCTTTCTGGCCGCGGTGCGGGGCGAAGCCCCCGTGCACGTCACCGTCGAGGATGGCCTGCGCGCCGTCGCGATCGGCACCGCGGCCGAGATCAGCGCCCGCGAACGCCGCGTGGTGGAGATGGCGGAATTGATCTAGCCGGGCGCGGCGGATGCGGCGGGCGCGACATTACCGAAAGATCATCTTCCCGCCAGCCTGTTGATAAGGCGCCCTGCCTAATCGCCGTGATCATGCAGGGCCCGGCTTCCCTTCCCCCTCTCCCCGGGCAGCAGCCGCTGCAACGGGGGGATCATCGCCGGCTCCTCGCCATCGAGAAGGTCGCCGATGCCATCGCCATCACCCCTTGCGCGCCGCATGGCTGAAACCCCGCCGCGCCGCCGGTTCGGTTTCGTCATGCTGCTTGCCGGCCCGGCGCTGGTGCTGGGGGCGATCGGCTATCTGGGATATATCGGCTGGTTCGGCGGCCCCGTTTACCGGCTGGTTCCCGCCGCCCGGGCGGCACCCCCGCGTGAGCGCGGCGTCGCGGCTGTCTTCCTGTCGGGAGACTCCGGGGCCAACACCGGCATGGCCCCGCGTTTGATACAGGCGATCGCGGATCGCGGCGTGCCGGTGCTTGCCATCAATTCCCTGACCGCCTTTGCCCATCGCCGCACGCCCGAACAGGCGCGCATGCTGATCGTGGAGGCGACCCGGCGTGCGCTGGCATTGCCCGGCGTCCAGCGCGTCGTCCTTGTCGGCCAGTCCTTCGGGGCCGACATGCTGCAATTCGGTGTCGCCACGATGCCGGCGAGCCTGCGGCCGCGCATCGTTCAGGTCATTTTGGCGGTGCCCGGCGACTCCCTCGTCTTCAAGGCGACGCCGGGCGGCTTTCTGGATGGCCCGCCGGACCGCGCCGCCTTGCCCAGCGCGCGCAGCATCGACTGGCTGCCGGTCACCTGCATCCACGGCACGCAGGAGGAGAACAGCCTTTGCCCGCTGCTCCACGCGCACAATGTGCGCCGCGTGACGCTGCCGGGCGACCATTATCTGCACCATGACGCCGCGGCATTGTCCGCAACGATCTGGCAGGCGATCCGCCGGGGCGGATGACCGGCACCGCGGATGACGGAATGTTCATCCCGCGTCGATCCGCCGGCAAGCTCGGCAACGCTATCGCGGTCGCATCGCACCGTGCGATGACTGGAGAGCCGTTCATGACCATCACGCCGCGCCTGGCTGCCGCCCGGATCCGGCTTCCCGTGACGGAGGCGCCGCGTGGCTGATCCGCTGGCGCTTGTCCGCCGGTACCGCATCGCGCTGACCATTGCCGCGACGTTGGTGCTGGTGGTGCTGGGGGTTGCGGCGATGGAGGCGCTGACGCGCCAGATCACCTTTGCCCAGGTGCGCGCGGCGCTGCACGCGCTGGCGCCTGCCCGCATCGCGATGGCGATCGCGCTGACCGCCGGCAGCTATCTCGCCCTGACCTTTTACGACGTGCTGGCGCTGCGCATCATCGGCCGGCCATTGCCATGGCGAATCGCGGCGCTCGCCTCGTTCACCAGCTACACGCTCAGCCACAATCTGGGGCTTTCGCTGCTGACCGGTGGATCGGCACGCTATCGCATCTACACCCGCGCGGGACTGGACGGTCCCGATGTGGCGCGCGTGATCGCGGTCGCGAGCGCGACCTTCTGGACGGGCATCGTCATCATCGCGGGGGCCGCACTGCTCGTCCGGCCGGGGGAGCTGGCGATCGGCGGGCTGGTCGTCCCGCCGGCGACGCTCCACATCGCCGGGACCCTGATCCTCGCCGCGGCCGCGCTGCTGGTCGGCCTCTGCGCGCGAACGCGCGGACCGCTGCGGCTGTGGCGCTTCCACCTGCCACTCCCCTCCGTGGGCCAGGCCATGGCCCAGATCGGCATCGCCCTGCTCGACACGTCGGCTGCGGCCGCGGCGCTGTTCGTGCTGGTGCCGGATGCGACGCCCTGGCTGCTCCCCGCCTTCATCCTCGCCTATGCGCTGGGCATCGTCGCCGCGGCGGTGACGCACATACCCGGTGGCATCGGCGTGTTCGAGGCCGTGGTGCTGGCGGTGCTGCCCGGCGACCGGACGACCGCCCTTGCCGCGTTGGTGGCGTACCGGGTGATCTACTACCTCGTGCCGCTCGGCGCCGCGATCACCCTGCTGGCCCTTCGCGAGGGGATGCGGCACCGGCGCCGCGCCGCGCAATGGCTTCACGAGGGGCGTGACGCCGCGGGCGGGATCGCACCGCCGTTGATGGCGGTGGCAAGCGCCCTTGGCGGCGCGTTGCTGCTGCTGTCCGGCTCGCTGCCGTCGCTCCATGCCCGCATGGGCGCCCTGGCCGCGATCGTGCCGCTGCCCTTCATGGAGGCGAGCCATATCGCCGCCAGCCTGGTCGGCACCGGGCTGCTGCTGCTTGCGCCGGGCCTGTACCGCCGGCTCGACGGAGCGTTCGTCTCGGCGCGGGCCTTGCTGATCGCGGGTGCGATATTCTCGCTGTGCAAAGGCATCGACTATGAAGAGGCGGCGGTCTGCCTGTCGCTGGCCGGGCTGCTGCAATGGACCCGCGCCGCCTTCTACCGCCACACCGCCCTCACCCAGACGCCGCTGTCGGGTGCATGGCTGGCCGCATTGGCCGCGCTGCTGACGGGTATCGCCTGGATCGGCCTGTTCGCCTACCGCCATGTGCCCTATGACGATGCGCTGTGGTGGCGCTTCGCATGGACCGGCGATGCCCCGCGCTTTCTGCGGGCGACGCTCGCGGCGGCGGTGTTGCTGGCGGCGGTGACCCTGTGGCGCTGGCTGGGTCCGGCCCCCGTGGTCGAGGAGACGCCGGTCGAGCCGTCGGCGATCGCCGACGTGCTGACGCGGGCCGATCGCACCGATGCCATGCTGGCGCTGACCGGCGACAAGCGGTTCCTGCTGTCCGAGGACGGGCAGGCGATGCTGATGTACCAGCGGCGCGGCGCCACCTGGGTCGTGATGGGCGACCCGGTCGGCGACCCCGCCGCCTGGCCGGCGCTGCTCTGGCGCATTCGTGACATGGCCGACCGTGCGCAGGGGCGGCTGCTGCTGTATCAGATCAGCACCCCCGTTCTCGACCTGGCGATCGGCATGGGCCTGAGCATCGTCAAATATGGCGAGGAGGCGATCATCGACCTGCCGGACATGACGTTCGAGACCCCGCGCCTGCGCTCGCTGCGCAAGGCGGAACGCGCCGCCGCCCGCCGCGGCCTGTCGTTCCGGATCGTGCCGGCGGGCGCGGTGCCGGTGATCCTGGATGCGCTGGAGGCGGTGTCCGACGAATGGATGCGCGCCAAGGGGCATGTCGAAAAGGGCTTCAGCCTCGGCCGGTTCGACCGCGACTATATCTGCCGGTTCGATGTCGCACTGGCGATGGAGGGCGACCGCATCGTCGCCTTCGCCAATCTGTGGTTGACGGCAAATGGCCGGGAAGCGTCCGTGGACCTGATGCGCCACCGCAGCGATGCCCCGCATGGCACGATGGACTTCCTGTTCTACCACATCATCGACTGGGCGATGGCGCGCCGTTACGCCCGCTTCTCGCTGGGCATCGCGCCGCTGTCGGGCATCGCCGGACGCCGGCTGGCGCCCGCATGGGCGCGGGCGGCGGCGCTGATCTTCCGCCATGGCGAACGCTTTTACGGCTTTCGCGGGCTACGCGCCTACAAGGAGAAGTTCGCCCCCCGCTGGGAGCCGCGCTACATCGCCGGGCCGCGCGGGCTGGCGCTGGTCCAGGCGCTGCGCGACCTGTCGCTGCTGGTCGGCAGCGTGGCGCCGCGGCAAGATGACCAAGCGGTAATCTCCGGCCCAGTGTCCGCTCACCCGGCATCCCCTATCGCCGCCTGATCCGCATCTGCCACCGGGATTCACGCGTCATGTCCTCCCCCGTCTTCTTCGATCCCACCGGTCGCCGCAGCCGGATTTCGCGCCGGGCCCTGGCCGCGCTGCTGGTGGTCGTGGTGCTCGCCGCGCTAGCCTTTGCGACGACGCTGGTGATGATGCCCCACCGGCGCGAATTGACCCTGCCCTTTCCGCACCCCCACGCCGCCGCTGCCCGCGGCGAGCCGCACCGCCACGGCATGGCCGCATGGCTGCCGCGCCGCGGGGGGGCGGCCGACCGGACCCCGCTCAGCATCGGCTTCTACGTGCCCGGCGACGATGCCAGCCTCGCCTCGCTGCGGCGCAACGTCGCCGCACTCGACTGGGTGGTGCCCTCGCTGGTGAACGTGGCCGGGCCCGATCACCGGTTCACGGTCGCGGCCGATCCCGCCTTTGCACGCACCATGGCCGCCCTGCCGCATCCGCCCAAGGTCCTGCCGATGGTCCAGAACTTCGGCGGCGATGAATGGGACGGCACCGGCACGGCGCGGCTGCTCGCCGACCCGTCCGCGCGCGCGATGCTGACCGCCCGCCTGTCCGCGTTCGTGGCGCAGCGCCATGTCGCCGGGCTGGTCATGGATGTGGAGGCGCTGCCGGCAAGCGCGATGCAGCCCTATCTCGCCTTCCTGCGCCAGCTGCATGCCGCGCTCCCCGCCGGCAGCATCCTGGCCGTCACCGCCCCGGCGGAGGACGAGCGGTGGCCGCTGAAGGCCCTGGCGGCAGTGTCGGACAAGGTCATCTTCATGGCCTATGACCAGCATTGGGAGGGGGGTCAGGCCGGCCCCATCGCCGGGCAGGACTGGTTCGTCCGCCAGGTCGAGGAGGCACGCCGGGCCATTCCCGGCGACAAGCTGGCGGTGGCGCTCGGCAGCTATGCCTATGACTGGCACGGCGACGACACCGATGCGCTGTCCATCGAAGAGGCCTGGCTTGCCGCGCATGACAGCGACACCGTGCCCCGCTTCGATCCCGCCAGCGGCAACGCCGCCTTCGCCTATGACGATAACGGTCAGCGTCACGACGTCTGGATGCTCGACGCCGCGACCAGCTGGAACGAGATGCAGGCGCTGAAGCGGCTGGGCATCGGTGACGTCGCCTTGTGGCGGCTGGGCAGCGAGGATCCCGGCTTCTTCGCCGATCTGGCGGCGATGCGCACCGGCACCCGCCCCGACCTGTCGCATCCGGCCGCGCTGCTCAACACCGATGTCGAGGGTTCGGGCGAGATCCTGCGCATCACCGCCACGCCGCGCGACGGCGCCCGCACGGTCCGCACCGATGCACAGGGCATCATTCGGGACGAACGCTATGCCGCCCTGCCGACGCCCTATGTCGTCCACCGCACCGGCGCGGCCGATCCCAAGGTGCTGGCGCTGACCTTCGACGACGGCCCGGACGGCACCTGGACGCCGCGCATCCTGGACGAACTGGAATCCGCGCACGTGCCCGCCACCTTCTTCGTGGTGGGGGAGAATGCGCTGGCGCATCCCGCCCTGCTGAACCGCATCGTCGCCGACGGGGACGAGATCGGCAACCACAGCTACACCCATCCGAACATGGCGCGGCTGGGGCCGCGCGGCACGCAACTGGAGCTGAACGCGACACAGCGGCTGGTACAGGCCTATACCGGACGGTCGATGACGCTGTTCCGCGCCCCCTATTTCGGCGATGCGGAACCGACCACCACCGACGAGCTGGGGCCGGCGCTGGCGGCGCAGCAGGCGGGCTATACCGTGGTCGGGCTCCACGTCGATCCCAATGACTGGCAGCGGCCGGGCACCGATGCCATCGTCGATCAGGTATTGACCCAGGTCGCCGACGCCACCGCGCAGAACAGCGGCAACGTCATCCTGCTCCATGATGGCGGCGGCGACCGCGCCCAGACCGTGGCGGCGCTGCCGCGCATCATCGCGGCGCTGAAGGCCAGGGGGTACCGCTTCGTCACCGCCTCGCAACTGGTCGGCGTGTCGCCCGCCCAGGCGATGCCGCGCGTCGCCGGGCACGACCTGTGGGCGGTGCGCGCCGACGTCGCGATCTTCGTGGTGCTCGCCGGACTGTCGGCCCTGCTGGCCTGGCTGTTCTACGTCGCCATCACCCTTGGCATCGCGCGGGCGGTGATGATGGCGATACTGGCCCGCCTCCAGGCACGCCGCCACCGCGTCACCCCGCCCGACTTCTCCCCCGGCGTGTCGGTCGTCATACCCGCCTTTAACGAGGAGCGCGTCATCGTCGCCTCGGTCGCACGCGTGCTGGCCAGCGACTATCCCGGCCTGCAAGTCATCGTCGCGGACGACGGTTCGAGCGACCGCACCAGCGCCCTGGTCGCCCAAGCCTTCGCGCAGGACCCGCGCGTCCGGCTGCTGACGCTGCAGAATGGCGGCAAGGCGGCCGCGCTGAACCGCGCCTTGCTGGAGGCCGATGGCGAGATCGTCATCGCGCTCGATGCCGACACGCAGTTCGAGCCGGCAACGATCGCGCGGCTGGTACGCTGGTTCGCCGACCCGGGCATCGGCGCGGTCGCGGGCGACGCGCGCGTCGGCAATCGCGTCAATCTCGTCACCCGCTGGCAGGCGGTCGAATATATCACCGCGCAGAATCTGGAACGCCGCGCGCTGGCCGGGTTCAACGCGATGACGGTGGTGCCCGGAGCCGTCGGCGCGTGGCGGCGCGCGGCGCTGGACATGGTGGGCGGCTATCCGGAGGATACGCTCGCCGAGGATCAGGATCTGACCATCGCCATCCAGCGCGCGGGCTGGCGCATCACCTACGATCCGCAGGCCGTCGCCTGGACCGAGGCTCCGGAATCCTTCCGCGCGCTTGCCAAGCAGCGCTTCCGCTGGGCGTTCGGCACGCTGCAATGCCTGTGGAAGCACCGCGCCATTCTGCGCACCCGCAAGCCTTCGGGCCTCGCGCTGGTCGGCCTGCCGCAGGCATGGCTGTTCCAGATCGTCTTTGCGGCCATCTCGCCGCTGATCGATCTGGCGCTGCTGGTGTCGGTGGTCACGACCGCCCTGCGCGTCAGCCAGCACGGCTGGGCACAGACCAGCGGCGATGTCGGCACGATGGCGCTATACTGGCTCGCCTTCACCGCGATCGACATGGTGTGCGGCTGGGTCGGCTACCGGCTGGACGGCCGCGGCCTGCGCTTCCCCGCCCTGCTGCTCGTGGCGCAGCGGCTGATCTATCGCCAGATCATGTATTGGGTCGTGCTGCGCGCCATCGCGGCGGCGATCGGCGGCTGGACGATCGGCTGGGGCAAGCTGGAGCGCAGCGGGCGCGCGGATATGGCGGGCGCCTGATCGGCCGGTGGCTCTGGCCGGCAGGGGCAGGGCGATCGGGGTGGATCACGCTGCTATCGCCCGGAACCCGGCGGCGCGCCGGCCGGACGCATAACGAGAAAGGGGCCGGTTACCCGGCCCCTTTGCACATTCTAACCGGTCGTCGATCAGCCGTGGCAGGGGCAACCGGCATGTTCGCAGCCGACCGACTGCTGGTGATGATTGGCGCAGTTCTCGCCGCAGAACATGCGGCCATCGGCCTCCACCGCGTTGCCGGTGCTGACGATGCAGACGCAATCGTTGCAGGCGCACTTCACCATTTCGACGTTGACGCTCATGATCTCATTCCTCGTGATTATGGTCTTCGGGTTCCAACACATGGTCCATCATGTTGGTGAGCATGGTGCGGATGTGGCAGTCGGGCAGTTCGTAGAAGACGTTGCGTCCGCTGCGCGTCTGCTTCAGCAATCGCCCCGCCCGCAGCAACCGGAGATGCTGCGAGACGAGGCTCTGGCTGACGCCGACTTGCTCCGTCAGATCCCCGACGGATCGCGGACCCTCGAGGCAGGCCACTACCAGTCGCAACCGGTTCGGCTCCCCCAACAGGCGGAACAGTTCTGCAAGCTGCGTTCCTTCGTCTTGTGTCATGCACCCATCAACATATGAACACGTCCTAATATGTTCATGTCATGATGCCTGTCAATGAGATTTCAACAGCGATGACATTTTCGCGGGTGCGTCTCCCTCGCACCCGCGTCGGCTTCAGTCATGCCGCAGCGCCCATGCCGGGGCGGCGCGACTGGCGCGCAGCGACTGGCCGAGCACGGTCAGCACCGCGACCGCGATCGCCAGCAGGCTCGCCCCGATGAAATACAACGGCGACAGCGTGATCCGGTCGTCGAACCCGGCCAGCCACGTCCGCATCGCGACAAACGCCAGCGGCCAGGCGATCAGGTTGGCGAGCAGCACCGGGCGCAGGAACTGCCCGACCAGCAACGCGACGATATCGCCCGATGATGCGCCCAGCGTCTTGCGGATGCCGATCTCCTTGATCCGCCGCGCCGTGTTGAACGAGGCCAGCCCCCATAGCCCGACACAACCGATCAGCACCGCCAGCCCCGCACCGATCGCGAACAACCGCGTGGCCTGTTCATCGGCCTGGTAGAAGCTTTCCAGTCGCTGACCGACCATCGCGGCGGAGAATGGCACGTCGGGCGCAATCCGGCGCCATGCCGCCCGTACGGCCTCCAGCATGGCCTTGCGGTCGCCGGAGAAGCGGATCACCGCCACGGGGCTTGGTGGCATGTCCCGGTTATAGACATAATAGACCGCGCCCTCGGGCGTGCGGGGCGAGAAGAAGCGCAGTTGGTCGATCACGCCGATGATGGTGCGCGGCAGGCCGCCGCCGACGGTTTGGCCGATCGCCTCTTGCGGCGTGCGGAAGCCGAGTGCTGCCGCCGCCTTGCGGTTGATGACGATGTTGCGCCCCTGCGGCCATGTCCGCCAGTCGCTGGAATCGTCCGCACGGTGGGCATCATCGAACAACCGCCCGGCCAGCAGGCGCGGGGCATAGGTGTCGAAGAAGCCCTTTCCCGTGGTGACTGCCAGGATCGACACGCCCGGCTGTGGCCTGCCGGGTACCTCCACGGCATCGACATTGGCCGTACCGTCACCACCCGGCCCGATGCTGCCGACGCCCACCGATGCCACCCCGGGAATGTCGCGCATGGCGGCCAGAATGGACCGCGCCCGCTCTGCCCATATGCCCTGATCCAGGAGCGACGGCACGACCATCAACCTGTCGCGCCGGAACCCCAGATCGGTCTTGCGGCTGTGCGCCATCTGCGCCGTCAGCACGACCGTTCCGATGACAAAGGCGATGGCAAGCCCGAACTGGAGCACGACCAGCGCCTCGCGCAGGTGCGATCCGCCGCGCCCGCCGCCCCGACCCAGCATCGCCACGCCCGGATAGCGGGACAGCAACAGTGCAGGATACCAGCCCGCCACCACGCCGACGACAAGAACAAGACACAGCAGCGTCGGCACGACGACCGCATAGGGAATGGTCAGCGACAGCCCGCCCGCGGCATTGACGAAGGGCAGGCCGATCTCCGCCAGGATCAGGGCGACGAGCGCCGCCACCGCCACGATCACGATCGCCTCGCCGAGGAACTGGCGAAGCAGTGCCGCGCGGTCGGCACCCAGGACCTTGCGCATCGCCACTTCGCGCGCCCGCAGGCTCGCCTGCGCGGTGGCAAGGCTCACATGATTGACGATCGCGATCAGCAGGGTCAGCGCCCCGACCACGCCCATCGTCACCACCGTCAGCTTGCGGCCGGCGCTTTCCGGCCCGGTGGGTTGCAGATGGCCCGCGGTGATCGGCAGCAACGGCAGCGAGATGACGGCCGTCGGGTCGGGCCCAAGATCCTGGCCCGCACGCCGTTTGATGAAGGCCGGCAACCGCTGCTGGAAGGCTCGGGCGTCCGCGGGCGTGCGAAACTTCACATAAGTCTCGAGCGACGCCGTACCCCATTTATACCACATCCACTGGGTCGGTGGTGCCGTGCGGGGAATCTGCATCAGGATCGAGAAGCGAAGCGCGGTGTTCGCGGGCAGGTCCTCGAAGATGCCGGCGACACGGTAGGTGGCAGGAGCATCGACGGCGATCCGCATCGTCTGTCCCATGGGATCGCTCTCGCCGAAGAATTTGTGCGCGGCCGATCGGCTGAGCAGGACCGCAGACGGGTCGGCCAGGGCGCGCGCGCCATTCCCGCGCACCATCGGCAGGGCGAATATGTCGAAGAAGGACGGATCGACCTGCGCCACATCCTCCCGTGTCGCCTGATCGCCGCGGATGACGCTGCCGCCATCCTTGCCGCCGCGTATGCGGGTGCCGGCAAGGTCCGGAAAATCTGCTCGCATCTGTTCCAGCATCCCGGCCATCGTCTGCGGATAGGTTCCGTTGAACGTACCGCCGGGCAGATGCAGCTCGGTCTGCACCCGGTAGATCCGGTCGTGATCGGGCAGCCATGTCTCGAACCCCGTCTCGAACCGCACATACAGGCCAAGGACGAGGAACACCGCGATCCCCACCGCCAGCCCGCCGATGTCGAGCGCGGCGTGCAGCTTGTGGCGGGTCAGCGAGCGGTAGAGCGACAACAGGGCAAAGCGGTTCATCGCGGGTGTCCGTTGCAATAAGGTGATGGCGGTCCGCCGCAGCGGACGATGGGGCGCCGCCCCGGCCGGAATGGATCAGATCGCGCGCATGGCGCTGGCGACGATGCGACCGTCGAGCATGTCGATGCGCCGTTTCGCCATGTCGGCATGGCTGGGCGAATGGGTGACCATGACGATCGTCGCCCCTTCGTCGTTCAGGCCGGTCAGGATGTTCATCACCTGCTCGCCATTGGCGGTATCCAGGTTCCCGGTCGGCTCGTCGGCCAGGATCAGTTGCGGTGCCCCGACGATCGCGCGCGCAATGGCGGCGCGCTGCTGCTGCCCGCCCGACAACTGGTGCGGATAGTGGCGGGCGCGGTGCGCGATGCCGACCTTGTCCATCGCCGCGGCCACTTGTGCCCGCCGGTCCCCGGCATCCTTGCGATAGGCGAGGCCGAGCGCGACATTCTCCTCGATCGTCAGTTCGTCGATCAGGTTGAAGCTCTGGAACACGAAGCCGAGTGTCGCCCCCCGAAACCGCGCCAGCGCCTTTTCGTCCAGCGCAGCCAGATTGCGGTCGCCGAACAGATACCGTCCCCCCGTCGGCCGGTCGACCGTGCCCAGCGTGTTGAGCAGCGTCGACTTGCCGCAACCCGATGGCCCCATGATGGCCACGAATTCACCCGCCTCCACGAAGAGGTCGATGTCGTGCAGCGCGGTCGTCTCCACCTCGTCGGAAATGTAGCGGCGCTGGATGTTCTCAAGACGGATCATGACGCTCCCTTGGCCTATCGGATGTTGAGGATGTCGCCCTTTACGGACGCGGTATTGCTGGTCAGGATGCGCTCCCCGGCCCGCAGGCCCGACAGGATCTCGATCTGGTCAGGATTGCGCCGCCCGGTCCTTATCGCACGCCGGCGCGCATGCCCGCCCTGCGCGTCGAGGACGAAGGCGGACGAACCGCCGCTCGCATCCAGCCAGCCGCCGACCGGCGCCACCAGGGCGGGCGCGGTGCTGCCCAGTGTGATGCGGATATCGATCGTCTGGCCCCGGTTCAGCCCGGCGGGCACATGGCCGCCCCGCCCCCTGTCGAAGGCGAGTTCGACGCGGAACCGGCCATCCTTCACCGCCGGCAACACCCTGGACACCGTCAGGTGCACGCCATCGCCCAGGCCGCTGGCGGTGGCCCCCTGCCCTGCCGCGACGCGGCCGAGGAAGTATTCGTCCACGTCCGCCTCCAGCTTCCACGATCCTTCGCTGTCGACCTGCCCGGCCGGATCGCCCGCCTTCAGCGTCTGTCCCGGCTGGATCGCAAAGTTGGTCAGCCGGCCGCCGCTGGGCGCGCGGATCACCAGCGCATCCAGGCTGGCGCGGACCGCCTGCAGGTTGCTTTCCAGCCGCCCGCGCGTGTCCTCCAGCCTCTGTCCCTGTATCGCGGTAATTCGTGCCTCCGTCGCGCCGCCCGATTGCAACTGCGCCAGCCGCCGTTCCTGATAGGCGGCTTCCTCGGCAAAGCTCTTCACCCCGGCGTCGGAAACGATGCCCCGGTCGTGCAGATGCCGGCGGATACCCAATTCGCGCCGTGCCTTGATCAGGTCGTAACCGGCTTGTGCGATCTGCGCCGCCCGGTCGAGCCGGTTGCGCGCAATGCCCAGATCCTCGCCCGCCACACTGCCCAACTGGCTGGCGATCTGTGCCTCGCGGGTCAGCACGTCCAGCTTCAGGGTTGGATTGGCCAGCGTGGCCAGCGGCTGGCCCTCGGTCACCATCGCCCCGTCCTGTACCAGCAGCTTTTCCACCTGCCCGCCGGACAGCACTCCCACCAGCGTGGTCACCCGCGGTGCCACGGTGGCGCGCACCGGCAGATAGTCGGCGAACGGCGCCCGCGCGATCGTGGCCGTCTCGATGTCGGCCGCCGCGACATTGGTCGATCCCCCCGCCGGCAGGAGCCGCCACATCGTCACCGCCGCCACGATCGATCCCAGCACCAGCAGCACGCTCCAGCGCCGCCACCACGGCGTGCGGGCGCGTGCGATCCGGCGATCCATGGTGGCGCCGGTGGAAGCAGTTGCGTGAACGAACTGTTCGGTCATCATGCGAACACTGTCGCCCGGAACAACCGAAAAGCCTAAACCCCGATGAAACAGCCATTTCTATCCGGTGCCCGTCCGGGCGACCGTCCGGCACCGGACACGGTGTCCACCAATGGACACATGGAAATGCCGTCAAGCCGCACGATCCTGTTGATCGACGACAACCCGGCGGTGGCGCGGGCGATGGAGATCGCCTTCCGCATGGCCGGTCACCGGCTCGATACCGCGGCCGGACCGGAGGACGCATTCTCCCGCCTGGCCCAGCGTCGCTATGACGCGATCCTGCTCGACATGAACTTCACACCCGCGGAATCGAACGGCGAACAGGGACTGGCCTGTCTGGCCCGGATCATCGCGGACGATCCCGCCGCCTGCGTCGTGGTCATCACCGCGCATAGCGGCATCCGTATCGCCGTCGCCGCGATGAAGGCGGGTGCGCGCGATTTCGCCATGAAGCCGTGGCGCAATGCCGAACTCATCGCCAAGGTCGATGCCGCCATCGCACGGGGCGCGCCGGCGGCACCGCCCTCGCTCCACCCCGGCGCGCCGCCGGAACCCGCTCGCCTGCTCGGCGACAGCCCGGCCATGCACGCGCTGCGCGATCTCATCCGCCGCGTCGGGCCGACCCCGGCGGGGGTCACGATAACGGGGCCCCCCGGTAGCGGCCGGACGCTGACCGCACTTGCGCTCCACGCCGCCTCCGCACAGGCCGACACTCCGCCACCGCGCATCGACCTGCGTGACGAAGCGGCCTGGGCACGGCTGGATCAGGGGGGCGGCACCGCCATCCTTCGCCATCCCGACCGGCTGGACGGTATCGCACAGGCCCGGCTGCTCGATCGTATCCCGGCCGGGTTGCGCTGCCTCGCCATCGCCGACGGCACCGCGTCGCTCGATCCCGCCTTGCGACGCAGGCTGGCGACCATCGAGATCGCGGTGCCGCCGCTTGCCGATCGCAGCGACGATGCCGTGTTGCTCGCCCGCCACTTCGCCCGCATCGCCGCCGAACGGTTCGGGCGGCCGGGAGCACGGATGACCGAGGCGGCAACGGCCGCGATCCGCGCCGCCACATGGCCCGACGAGGTCCGCGGCCTCGCGCTTGCGGTCGAACGCGCGGTGCTGTTGTCCGAAGACGGGATGATCGATGCCGCCGCCCTCGCCATGCCCGCACCGGTCGCCGTGGCGACATTCGGCGCCGCGCCGGACGCGAATTTCGACCTGAGCGATGCCGAACGCGTGATGATCGAGGCGGCGTTGCGCGAACATCGCCACAACGTCACCCATGCCGCGGCCGCACTCGGCCTCAGCCGCGGCGCCTTGTACCGCCGGATGGCCCGTTATGGGCTTTAGGCGCAGCCTGCCGGCGATCGTCTCCGGCCTTGGCCTCGTCGCCTGTGGCATCGCCGGCACGATCGCCTGCCATGCCGGGCTGTGGGGACTTCTGACGGGGGCGATACTGGCGGCAATCTGGCTCGGCACGCTGCACTGGTGGGCGCTGGTTCGTCCCCGCGACGTTTCACCCCCGGCCGCGACTGGCCGGGCGGATGCCGATGCCATGGCGCTGCGCATCCTGCTCGACGCCGCACCGACGCCGCTGCTCGCGATCGACCGGGGGGCCGTGCGCGCACTCAACCGCGCCGCCCGCGCGATGTTCGCCACCCCGGACCGCGTGCTTCCCGCGCCGGCGATCCTCGACGATCCCGCCGCCACCCGCCTGCTTCACGAGGGGCGCCGCTGGCGGATCGACCGCGTCGCCATGCCCGACGGCCGCAGCGTCGCCGCCCTGATCGACATCGAACACGAAGAACGCACCGCCGAAGCCCGCGCGGCGGCCGATCTGATCCAGATTTTGGGGCACGAACTGATGAACGGCTTAGCTCCAATCGTCTCGCTGGCGGACAGTGGCATGGCCGCGCTTCGACCGCGCGAGATCGACCGGGACCTGCTGCACGAGATCCTCGGCACGCTTTCCCGCCGCGCGGAAGGGTTGCAGCATTTTACCAAGGCCTACCGCGCCCTTGCCCGCCTGCCCCCGCCCGTCCGGCAACCGGTGGCCTTGCGCGGCATGGCGGACGATCTGGCCCGGCTGTTCGCGGGACGCTGGCCGGACATGGCGCTGTCGGTGACCGCGGATGCGGCGGAATGGCCCCTCGACCGCGATCAGCTTTGCCAGGCGCTTTGGGCCCTGCTTCAGAACGCGGCGGAGGCCTGCCTTGCCACGGCCCCTCCCCGGATCGCCTTGCGCCTGCGGGTCGCCGATCGCTGCCTGACGATCGAGGTGGAGGATAATGGCCCCGGCGTGCCTCCCGACAAGACAGGCCATATCTTCCGGCCGTTCCACACCACCAAGCCCGATGGCACCGGCGTCGGGCTCAGCCTCGCGCGGCAGATCGCCCTGGCGCATGGCGGCCTACTGACGCTGCAACAGGTGCCCGGCACCATCTTTCGCATGGTGCTGCCGGACGCCCGTTAAACCGGCGCCGCCATCGTCAGGCGGCGTGGCGGGCCGCCCCGTCGCTGGCCTGAACATGCGCCGGCGCCGCTGCCCGCGCCTTTGTCAGCAGATCGGCATCGCTCAGGTCGCGGTGGTCGATCCACCAGCGGGCATCGCCGACCGCGGCACAGGCCGGGTCCGGATCGCCGCCGCCCGCCGCCTGCACCATGCGCGCCAGTCGCTTCGCCCGGATGCTCGCTGCCCAGCCGACCTGCCGCTCGCTGCCGACCAGCGGGGCAAGGCACAGATGGGCGACCGCCGCATCGTCCAGGGCGCCGGCCGCCGCGTCCTCCGCCTTCCGGTCGGCAACGAAGCAGGCACGGCATTTGGTGGTGGTCAGCCAGCGTGCCTTTCGCGCCTTCTCGCTGGTGGAGCCGGGGATGTAATGCGCCTGCTCATGGCCGCAGGCATGGGTGATGCAGTGGGTCATGGCCCGAATCGTGACGCGCGCGATTCACCGCGCCAAACGGCTTGAGTCGGACCGAATCAAATTTGCGCCGAATGGTTTGCACGGGGCGGCGCACCGATGCGCGGCAGGGCCCGACCCTCGCCGTCGAACGCATGGACCAGCTCGGGCCGGATACCGAAACGCAAGGTCGCGCCCAGCATCACCCGCCGGTCCCCCGGCAATTGCGCGACCAGCGTGTGGTGCGCGCCCGGCGTGCCGAGATGCGCGAAGGACAGGGGGCCCAGCCGCTCGAACAACTCCACCGCGCCGCCGAACGGCCCCTGCTCGTCCAGCACCAAATGTTCGGGCCGCACCCCCATCGTTACCGCCGCCCCGACCGGCGCCCGCACCGCGGCCCGGACCTCGGCACCATCCCCCAGCTGCAACGCGACCCCCGCCGCATCGGCCGCGACCACGGTTGCCGCCGCGAAGTTCATCCCCGGCGACCCGATCGCGCGCGCCACCGCCAGCGTCGCGGGGGCGTCATACAGCGCGATCGGCCCGCCCACCTGTTCCACCCGCCCCTCGCTCATCACCACGATGCGATTGGCCAGCGTCATCGCCTCCAGCTGGTCATGGGTGACGTAGATCATCGTCGCGCCCAGTTCTCCGTGCAGCCGGGCGAACTCGTGCCGCATCCGCACGCGCAGTTCGGCATCCAGATTCGACAAGGGCTCGTCGAGGAGCAGCACGCGCGGCCGGCGGACGATGGCGCGGGCGATGGACACGCGCTGCCGCTGCCCGCCGGACAGGGCACGCGGCCGCCGGTCGAGTAGCGGCAACAGGTCCAGCGACCGTGCCACCGCCGCCACCCGCTCCGCGATCTCCGCCTTGGGCCGGCGCGCGACACGCAACGGAAAGGCAATATTCTCCGCCACCGACAGATGCGGATAAAGTGCATAGGACTGGAACACCATCGCCAGCCCGCGGTCGGCGGGGGCGGCATCGGTCACGTCGCGCCCGCCGATCGCGATCCGCCCCGCGCTCGGCTCCTCCAGCCCGGCAATCAGGCGCAGCAGCGTCGATTTGCCGCACCCCGATGGCCCTACGATGACGACGAACTCGCCATCCTCGATCAACAGGTCGGTCGGTGCCAGCACGTCCACCGCGCCAAAGCGCTTGCTCAGTCCCTCGATCCGGACGCTCGACACATCTTCCCCTTTTTCCCGCAGCATACAGCGGATCAGGCCGCGCTCCAGTTGAAACATCCCGCCGGCAGTCCCGCGCCACTGACCAGCAGCGCACCGCGCCGGTAGAATGCGGCGCGGCGCTCAGGCGCGACGTCCACCACCATCACTCCCATCGCCCGGTCGCTCCACACCAGCCTCGCCCCCTCGGCCAGCACCGCGCCCATTGCCGCCGCCGGCGTCACGCCCGGCGCAAAGACCAGCGTGGTGAACCGCGCCCCCTCCGCCGGCCGCGCCGACCAGAAAGCCGCGCCCAGCGTCACCACCGCCACCATCGCCGCCGCCGCACCGCCCGCCGGCACCACCCGCCCCCGGCGCAGCATCATCCAGCCGAGCAGCAGCGGCACCACCCCGAACGCCGCGAACCAGATTACGTCCCACACCAGGGGCTGCGCACTGTCCACCCGGATCCGGTGAATACCCAGCACCCAGTGCGACAACACGCTGTCGAGCACATGCCACGCCCCGAAGCCGACCGGCACCGCGCCCACCCAGTGCGTCGACCCTGCCGCCGTGCGATGCCGCCACAATCCCACCAGGCCCGCCAGCGCGACCAGATACATCAACGCATGGAAATATCCGTCCCAAAGCACCTGCATCCGCAAGCTGTCGACACCGGGCACCAGGCTCAGCAGGTGATGCCATTGCAGGATCTGATGAAGCACGATCCCGTCGAAGAACCCGCCCAGCGCAAAGCCGAGCACGCCGCCCCACCGCACCACCGGGTCCTTGCCCATCACCCAACTCCCACCAACCGGGAAGGCCAACGCGCGGCACGGCCAAGTAGCGCCAACAGAAGAACAATCGTCGCCCCGACGTGGCTACCAGTCCAGGCGATAGGTCACCCGGAACCCGTCATGATCGGACAGTTGCGGGCCGGAGGCGGCGCCATCGAACATCGCCTCGACCCGGATCGGCGTCACCCGCACCCGCGCCCCGTCGGCGAAGAGCTGAAGATCCTCGGTATCCATCCATGGCGCGTCGCCGTCCCACGACACGCGCACCGCACAGGGCGAGGCGGGGGCCGCGCAGAAACGATGCACCATGGTCAGCCCGTCCAGCGCGGCATCGAACCGTGCCAGCCGCTCGGGCGCACCGCGCATGTTGAAGTCGCCGCCAAGGATGGTCGGCACCTTCGGCTCGCCTGCCGCCGCCACGAAGCCGGCCAGATCGTCCACCTGGATCGCATGCGCGGCACCGCTGCGCGCGGCCGGCACGCGCGACGCGCCTTGCGAGTTCAGATGCGTGTTGAAGATGTCCACCGGCTGCGGCACGCCGGGTATCCGGATGCGCACCTGCTGCATCCCCTTGTTGCTCAAACAGTCGAACCCGGCGCAGCGATGCTTGCCGAATGGTTCGGATGCATCGGCAACGATCGGATAGCGGCTGAGGATCGCCAGTCCGGAGCCGACGAGGTGAAGCCCGGTTTCGCCCTTTTTCCACCGAAACGGCCCCGCCATCGCATCTGGCGCGGGGCGGCGCCGCTTCTGCGTGCGCGACGGCCCCCACGCCTGATAGGGATAGCCCGCCTTCGTCATTGCCGAGACCGCGGCCGGGCTGAACATCTCCTGCACCAGCACCACGTCGGGCGCCTCGCCCTTTGCATTCAGTTCGGCCAGCCGTGCCCCGATGCGGCGCAGGAAGGGCGCCCGGTTGCGCCGCGCCGGCCATCCCAGCCCCTCGATATTGAAGGTCAGCACGTCCAGCGTCGCGCTGCCCCCCGCCACCGCTGCCGCCCCCGCATGGGTGTCCAGATCGACCGACGCCCGCGTCACGGGGGGAAGCGTCGTACAACCGGCCAGCGCCGTCGCGATTCCGCCCGCCAGCCATGGCAGCGGCGCCCACATCCCCCGGCTAACGGTCAACCTGTTACAACGCCACGAAATCACCGGACGACCCGATACCGGACCAGAACCGTTCCGCCAACCCGGCATCGGGCGAAGCCGACAATCGGTTGCAACCAGGACATGCTTTCCTCGTTGAGCCTGCATCACCGACAGGAGTTCATGTGACCAGATTCTACCTTGCCGCGCTCGCCCTCGGCAGCGCCACTGCCTTTGCCGCCCCGGCCGCCGCGGAATGCAATCGCGCCCCCGCCACTTACGCCATGCCCGCCCAGCGGCTGGATCAGGCGGTGCAGCAACTGGCCCATATCAGCGGATGTTTCGTCAAGATGGACCCCGCCATGGTCGCCGACCGCCGCGCCCCCGCGTTGAAGGGTCGCTACCGACCGGAAGAGGCACTGGCGCGACTGGTGCGCGGCACCGGATACACCGCGCACAGCACCCCGGAAGGTCTGGCCTTTGACGGCGATCTGCTGGCGGTCACCATGTCGCAGGCGCGCGCGCTGCGCACCGCCGTGCAGACGCATGCCCGCGCCGGCCATCTCTCCCCGGCTCAGGCCACCCGCCTGCGCGCCACGCTGACCGAGGTGGAGCGCACCGTTCCCCGTCAGGTCAACGCGCAGGGCATGTTGACGCCTGCACAGAAGCGCGACGCGATCACCAAGCTCGATGCGGTGCGCAGCGCCGTCGGCCCGATAGAGGATGCGCGCGGCTGGGCAGCGTTCAAGCGCGCGGCCTGAGCCTCATCGATCCCCTTTCATGCGCGGTGACGGCTGCCGTCACCGCGCATCGAACCGCGGCGCCTTGCCGAAATCCGCCAGCCCGAACGGCCGATCGTGAAACAGATAGGCGTAATAGAATTCGCGCAGGGCCCGGTGATAGGCGCGCACCCGGTCACGATAGGCCAGTTGCGCCTTGGCATCGGTATCCGCCAGCCGGGTCAGCGCGGCCTGCACGCCGACCGGCGGCAACAGCCAGCCCAGTGCATCGCCCACCGCCGCACGCCGCTCCAGCCCGGCGCGATAGGCCGCGACCTGCGGCGCGACGCTGCGGTCGCCATTCTGGTGAAAGGCGAAATACCATTTCCAGTGAAACGCCGTCGGCAACGGCGCTGAATCCGCCCATTGCGGATGTTCGGCATAGAAACGCCGCATCGTCGCCTCGCGCGGAATATCCCATGCCCCGTTGACGGCCTCGCGCTGCGCCAGCGCGATCGCGCTGCCCGGCGGCACCGGTACCAGCCGGTTGACCGCCACATGCGCCGCGGCGGGCACCACCAGCACCAGCAACAGCCAGATCGCCGCCAGCGTCGCGGCATTGGTCACCGAACTCCACCGAAGGCGCGACACCAACGCCGCCACACCCACCCAGAAGCCGGTATAGGCGACGGTCAGCGCCAGCACCGCCAGCACCGTTACCGGGCCGACGCCCGACACCGCCGCACCCACCAGGAACGGCACCCCCACCGCCAGCACGATCAGGGCAAGGCGCAGCAGCGTGCGGCGTCGCATGACGCGGCTCGCGCCACCGGGCAGCACCGCCAGCATCCGTGCACGCCCCGCCTCGCGCTCGCCCGACGCCAGATCGTGGAACAGCGCGATGGTGAACAGCGGCACCAGGAAGACCAGCACGAACGCCCATTCGAACCGGCCGGGCAGCGCCAGTTCGGGGTTGAAATTGTCGCCGTCATAAATTTGCGCTTCCAGCCCCAGCGCGCGGATGCGCAGAATATAGGGGGAAACATCCCGCATGCCGAGCGCGGCGAAGGCCAGCGGCGATGGCGGGTCCCAGGTGGCGTGGAAGGTGTAATAGGCCGCATCGCCCGGATCGCCCTTGGGGGCGGCCCAATGCGCGACCGCGGCGACATCCTCGGCCTGGGCGGGCGCGATCCGCGCGATCGCGGCGCGCTGCCGGGCGACCTCCGCCAATCCCGTCGCGACCGATGCTGCGCCGAGCAGCGCCAGCAGGACCAGCGCAGCCAGCGCCAACCGGTTACGCAGCAGCAGGATCAGTTCGTAACGCCAGATACGCATCAGCGCGCTCCCAACCGGCGGGTGACGAGCGCAAGTCCGCCCAGCGCCGCCATCAGCCATGCCGCCACCATCGCCAGTCCCGGCAGCGCCGCCGCGGCCAGGGTGGCGCCGGTGGGTGCGTCGAAGGTGAAGGGCGGTATGGCCTGCCAATGTCCAGCATCGATCCGCTTGCGGCGGTCGGCGCCTGCGTCTTTCGCGGTGTCGTCGGCGTAGCGGACGCTGTCCGCCTGTAACCGGTTCAACCGCTGCACCAGCATGTAGCGATAGCGTTCCGCCTGCTCCAGAAAGCGCCGGTGTCCGGCATTGTCGGTGCCCGCCGCCGCCATCGACAGGTCGCGCAGCGCCACCGCCGGGCTGAGCAGCCCCGCCACAGCGACCAGCGCACCCTGACGCTCCTGCGCGGCAAAGCCGGCCGCGGCATAGCGGTCGAACAGGCCGGAGGTGATCCGCTCGCCCTCCACCGCCAGCAGGCCCTTGTAATTGACCGGCAGGTCCTCGACCCGCTCGACGCCGTAGCGGGCCAGGGTGCGGCGCTTGAACGCGGCAAAGGTCGGGTCGTCGGGATTGTGGCTGTCGCCGGCACGGCGCAGGTCGCGCGCAATGGCGATGTCGGTGTCGATGCGGTTGGCCAGCGGCACCGCGGCCCCCGCCAGATCGGGCGCGACCCGCGGCACCAGCACCACCGTCACCGACCATAGCGCCAGCAGCACCAGCAGCGCGTCGCGCGACCGCTTCACCGCGGCGGATACCAGCACCACCAGCACCGTCCACAAGGCCAGATAGGCGAAATAGCCGCCCGCGATCACCAGCATGGGCAGCGCATGCGCACCCGGCTGCCCCGCGATCAGCATCAGGGCGATCACCGCCGGCACGCCGGCGACCGCCGCCACCGCGCCCAGCGCTGCCAGCTTGCCGCCCACGATGCTTGCCCGCGACGCGCCGCCGACCAGTAACGGGCGCAGGGTTCCCCGCTCCCGCTCGCGCGCGACCACACCGAAACCCAGAAAGATCAGCAGCAGCGGCGCGACCGACTGCAGGACGAAGGCCGGCGTCAGCTGGCCGAAGCGGACCAGCATCGAACTTTGTTGCACGTCGCCGAAATTGGCGGTGTTCTGGCGATGCCCTTCCAGGAACATGCTGTTGCCGGTGAACGCATCGACCCCGGGATCGAACGCCGCCAGCGGCCCCAGCGGGCGATAGATGAACTGGCCATAATGGACCATGCGGTGCGGGTGCCGGTCCGGCTGCGCGTTGAACGCGGCCGCCGCCTCCGATTGCTGGCGGGCGCGCGTGTCGGCGATGGCACGCTGATGCCCCCATGCGGTCAGCGACGCGACCAGCGTCAGCACCACCAGCAGGATCAGCGCGACCGCCGCGACGCGGTTGCGCGTCATCAGCCGCAACTCGTCGCGCGCGATCAGTCGGGCCGCGCTCATGCCGCGATCCGCTGCTGGAACCGGTCGTGCAACGCGCGCACGTCGAACCGGTCGGGCCCGACCGCGGCGATCTCGTCGGCGATGCGCCCGCCGTCCAGATATCCAATCCGGTCCGCCAGGTCGGCCGCACTCAACAGGTCGTGCGTCACCATCAGCACCGCCGTGCCGCGGTCGCGCACCGCATGCAGCAACCGGTTGAAATCCGCGGTCGCCCGCGGGTCCAGCCCGGATGTCGGCTCGTCCAGCAACAGCACCGGCACCGCGCGCAGCAACGCCACCGCGATCGCCACCTTCTGCCGCATCCCCTTCGAATAGCCGCTCAGGCGCCGGTCCCACGCATCCTCGCCCAGCCCGGCCGCGACGAAGGCTTCCCCGATCGCCCCTCGCGGCTTCGGTTCGCCGGCTAGGGCCAGCAGGTAATCGGCATTCTCCATCCCGCTCAGGTGATCGTAGAGCGCGACGTTTTCGGGCAAATAGGCGATCCGTCCCCGCGCCCCGTCCGCGTCGCGGCCGGGATCGATCCCGGCGACCGACACGCTCCCCCGCTCCACCGTCGTAAAGCCGAGCAGCACCGACAGCGTCGTCGACTTGCCCGCGCCGTTACCGCCGAGCAGCGCATAGATCTCGCCCGCCGCGACATGCAGCGACAGGTCGTTCAGCACGCGGTGGTCGCCGTAACGGACGGCAATATCGCCGAGCGCGATCGCGGCGGCAGCTTCAATGGTCGACATGGGTGTTTCCCCGGGAAAACAGCGAACTCGTTGGCAGGGCTCATGACGTGCCCCCCCAAAGCCTGTCAACGGCGATGTTGTAACATTTCATATCTCGACGCGGATGCAGCCATCGTTCCGACCGGTGCGTTGGGGCCGCGCAACGCAGGAGACGACACCCATCATGGCCACCGACATCAACACCGCGACCGCCGAGCAACTGGATGCGGTGCCCGCGCTCAAGGGCCATGGGTTCGAGATCGTCCGCTACCGCGAAGAGCGCGGCCGCTTCACCGACCTGCGCCAGTTGGACGAGGTGCCCGGCCTCGCCGGCAAGGTCGACCCCGACGAGCCCGCGCTACGGGTCGGTTGAGGGCAGCGCGGCGAACCAGTCGGCATACACGGTGGTGCGCGCCATGTGGCGGTTCAGGTCGAGTGCGCCGTCGGTCCACCACACCGGACCACGCTCGCCGAGCGCCCGTTTGGCCGCATCGACCGCCGCATGCGCCGCCGCCTCGGCCGCCGCATCGCCCGCGCGTCGCGCCACCCCCACCGCCCGCCGCGCCGCCATCAGCTCGTCCACCAACCGCTGCCGCCGCTCAGCCGACAGCCCCGGATCCGCCGTGCGCCACAACCGCCCGCGCACCACGATATAGCGGCCATCGGGCGTGGTGAGGGTCAGACCGGCGCCTCGATCTCCAAGCGGACGCCCTCCGGTCGATAGGCGATGGCGGGCACCCCGCGCACATGGGGGCCCAGCACCCGTGCTATCATCCGGCTGCCGAAACCGGTCCGCGCCGGCGGCACGACCGCCGGGCCGTCATGCTCGATCCAGCAGAAGGTGAAATACCGGTCCGCCCCCACACCGCACAGCGCCCAGCGGATCACCACCTGCCCCTGCGGCACCGACAGCGCACCATATTTGATCGCATTGGTCGCCAGTTCGTACAGCGCCATCGACAGCGCCAGCGTGATATCCGGCGCCAGCCGGATCGCCGGCCCTTCCGCGGAGAAGCGATGCCCGTCGCGGTCGATGAACGGCGCCAGCACGCGCGCAACGATGTCGCCGATCGTCGCCCCCTCGATCTCGTCCTGGATCAGCAGTTCGTGGGCGGCGCCCAGGCTTGCGATCCGCCCGGCCACCGAACGCCGGGCCTCCGCCAGCGAGGGGGCATCGCGCAGCGTCTGGCTGACGACCGCGCCCACCGTCGCCAGCGTGTTCTTCACCCGGTGGGTCAGCTCGCGCGCCAGCACCGCACGGTGCTCCTCGGCGAACTTCCGGTCGGAAATGTCGGTCGAAAAGCCCGCCACCATGCGCGGCGCGCCGTCCGGCCCGCGCTGCATCTCGGCACGCGTTCCCACCCAGCGCTGCTCGCCCGCCGGCGTCAGGATGCGGAATTCGGTCGCGCAGGGGTGGCCATGCCGGATGGTGGCGACCAGCACGCGGCGCATCTGCCCGGCATCCTCGGGATGGATGCAGGCCAGCAGGTCGGCATAGGTGAAGGGCCGCTCGGCCATGCGCCCGAACAGGGCCTTGCAACTGTCCGACGCGACCAGCTCGCGCGTGTTCAGGTCGAACGACCAGGTGCCCAGCCCCCCCGCCTTCAGCGCCAGCGCCAGCCGCGCCTCGCGCTCGGCCAGTGCCGCCTCCCGCCGCGCCACCGTCGCGGTCAGCCTCTCGCGATCCTCCTGCAACCGCGCCAGCCGGTGCCGCTCCACCGTGACATCCAGTTGCGAGGCGACGAACCAGCGCGGCGCCCCTTCGGCGTCGCGCACCGGCGTCACCTTCAGCCGGTTCCAGAACGGCGTGCCGTCACGGCGATGGTTCAGCAGGTCGATCTCGATCGGCTCGCCCACCGCCACCGCGGCACGCAGCCGTGCCACATCCGCCGCATCGGTCAGCGGCCCCTGCATGAACCGGCAGTTGCGGCCCAGGATTTCGGCGGCGGGATACCCGGTCAGCGCCTCGAAAGCCGCGTTGACATAGACGATCGGCGTATCGGGCAGGCACGCATCGCACACCACCATCGGCGCCTGCGACACCGCGAACGCCGCCAGGATGGGATCGTCCGGGTCGAGCCGCCGCACAAAGGCGTCCAGCGCCGCGCGGATCGCGGGTGGCGCGTCAAACGGCCGGGTCGGCGTCGGGGCGAGGGGCGGTCGGTCCAAAGTTTCGCTAACATAAAGTAGCTTGCCGCCCCGATCAATCGAGCCGCAACCGTACCAAACCGCCGGTCATCCGATCCCGGTCGGGCCGTCGATCACCTGTCGCACCTTCACCGCCAGGTCGCTGCGCTTGTACGGTTTCTGGATCAGCTCGAACTCGGCGCCACGGGCATCGACCCGCTCGATCGAGGACTCGGCATAGCCTGTGGTCAACAGCACGCGCATCCGCGGGCGACGTCGCTTCACCTCGCGTGCCAGCATCACGCCGTTCATCCCGCCCGGCATGATCAGGTCGCTGAACAGCAGGTCGATCGCGTCGCTGCCATCCAGCACGCGCAGCGCCGCATCGGCATTTTCGGCGCGCAGCACGGTGTAGCCGAACTCGGTCAGCACCGCCTCGGCATAGTCGCCGACATCCACCTGATCCTCGACCAGCAACACCGTCTCGGTGCCACGCTTGTCGACCAGCGACCGGGGCATCGGCGAGCGTTGCGGATCGGTGCCCGCATCCTCGCACGGGAACAGCATGCGCACCGTGGTGCCATGATCTTCCTCGGAATAAAGCCGCAATGCGCCGCCCGACTGCTTCATGAAGCCATAGACCATGGACAGGCCCAGGCCGGTGCCCTTGCCCTGATCCTTGGTGGTGAAAAAGGGTTCGGTGACCCGCGCCAGGATTTCCGGCGACATGCCCGTGCCCTCGTCGGTGATCGCCAGCATGACGTAATGGCCCGGCGGCAGTTCGCCAAACCCCTTGTCCCCCGCCTCGATCGTGCGGTTGGCGACGTCGATGGTGATCGTGCCGCCGTTCGGCATGGCATCGCGCGCATTGATCAGGATGTTGATGATCGCCAGTTCGGCCTGCGTCGGATCGATCCGCGCGTTGCAGGTCGGCCCTTCGTGGCGAATGCGGATGGTGATCGCACCGCCCGCCGTCCGCTCGATCAACGGCTGAAGCTGGTCGACCAGATCGACGAGGTTGACGATCCGCCCCTGCAGCTTCTGCTTGCGCGAAAAGGCGAGCAGTTGCTGGGTCAACGTCGCGCCGCGTTCCGCCGCCTGCAACACCGCGCGCATCGACCTGGCCGCCTTTTTCCGGTCGAAATCGCCGTCACGCTCCAGATTGTTCAGCACGATGTCGCCGAACCCCTGGATCACGGTCAGCAGATTGTTGAAATCATGCGCCACCCCGCCGGTCAGCTGGCCGACGGCCTCCATCTTCTGCGCCTGGCGCAATCCTTCCTCGGCATCCCGCCGCCGCGTCACGTCGAGCTGCGATGCAAAGAAGTAGATCAACGCGCCGTCGACGTCATAGACCGGCGAGATGAACAGCGCGTTCCAGAACGCCGCACCATTCTTCTTGTAGTTCAGCACCTCGACCGAGGTTTCGCGCCGCTGTTCGACCGCACGCCGTACCTCCGCGATGGTGTCGCGGTCGGTGTCCGGGCCTTGCAGCAGCCGGCAATTCTGCCCGATCAGTTCGTCCCAGCCATAACCGGTCATGGTGATGAAGGCCGGATTGGCGAAGACGATGGGGTTGTCGTGCTGATTGGGATCGGTGACGATCATCGGCATGCGCGTCGTCTTCACCGCGGCAAAGAAGATCGTGTTGTGATCGCTTCCCATGTCATGGTCGGCATGACCGGAAAGATGAGGTGGCGGTCCGCCTTTCGGTTTTTCCGGTGTCATTACTGCCCGCCTGAGTGATCGCGCTGGAATATGGCATGCCCCGAAGCGCCGGCCGGTCGCCCATAAACTGATCGAGTTTGGGATCGTTCCGACATCTGCCTATAGGGCGCCGGTTGCGGATACGCTACGTGCATCGGCTATGCCTTGACGGCCGGCCATGATCGCTCATGACCGCGCCGGAACGCCTCGACATCCGCGGGATCCTCCATCGCCGCGGCCACCCGCACCGCCTGTTGCTTCGCCATCGCCGCGATCGGCCCTCGCGCGGCCGGCAGCCCGGCATGCAGCGCGGCCAGCGTGCTGCTCAGGCGCAGCGACACCTCCACCTCCTTGCTGCCTTCGCGCAGGATCGGGCGGAACGCATCGTCCAGCATGTCCTCGATGCTCGGACGCTCCAGATAGACGGGATAGCGCCCGCATTGCGCGTCGCCGTCCGGCACGGCATCCCGCCCCAGCGTCAGCAGCACGCGCAACAGCGCGTTCAACACCTCGATGGCAGTGCCCGGATCGTTGGTCGCCGGTGCCAGGGCGCGGCTGGCGATTTCGGACAGCGCGATCAGGCCCAGCCGCGGATCCTGCTCGAAACGTCGATGCCGCTCGATGGTGAACGCCCCCGCCAGCGCCCGGCGCACCGCGTCGTCCGGCTGCCCCTCCACCCGCATCATCGCACGCGCCGGATGAACCATCGTACCGGGCAGCACCACGACATGGACGATCAGCCCATGCTTCTCGGCCATGCGGCCAAGGGCCGGTACGTCGATATGGGTGATATAGCCGGTTGTCGGGCTGATGATGGCGGTCGCATCGTCCGGCACCGCGATCGCGGCGCGACCGCACAGCACCGGATGCGCCGCGAAATCCGCCATCGCCGTGGTCGCGGCCGTCTCCACCCGGTCGATCACGTCGGCCATCCGGCCGAAACCGGTGATATGGCCGATCCAGCGCAGCAGCGTGACGACCACCAGCAGGATGATGACCACGGTCGCGGCGAACAGGATGATCCGTCCGTCCGAGCCATAGGCGCTCGTCTTCAACCCGACGATTCCCACCATCGAAAAGACGAAGGCACCCAGAAAGGTCGACAACGCGTTCTGCGAGGTGGAGTCGCCCAGCATCAGCTGCGTCGCGCGCGGCGTGCCCAGTTGCGTCGCCGATGCATAGGCGCTGACCATCGCGGTCAGCGAGAAGGTGGTCACCGCCAGCATGCTGGACGCCATGATCTGGAGAATGGTGCCGACCGAATCCTGCCCGATCTGCACGTCGAAGTCATAGGGCAAGTACGGCGTGACGAGACCAGCCAGGATCGCCAGCGCGACGCTGCATAGGCTGATCAACGCGGCCCGGAACCACACCTGCCGGACGATCCGCGTCACGATCCACGACCAGCGGCCCATGGCCCTCTCCTATACGCCGCGTCGCATGGTACAGCCAAGCACCACCCAGCGTCCATTGCGCCTGACGACGCGCACGCGCCAGCGCCGCCCCGTCGCCGCCAGGAACGCGCGGTGCAGCGGCGCGGCATGTTGCGCGAAGTCGTGGAAATCGATGCGGTGATGCGCCAGCACCAGCATGCCGCCCGGCGCCAGCACGCGCACCACGTCGCGCGCGGTCCGGGCCATCGCGCGGGGGGACAGGTAATATAGCAGCTCGGCGATCACCACCGCATCATAACGCGCCCTCGGCAGGCGCGCCGGCACCGCCAGGCGCAACGCACGCGCCCGGCCTGCCCGTGACCGGATCGCGCGCGCCACCAGCGCGGTGCCGCCGGCGGTCGCCTCGGTCGCGTCCAGCCGCAGCGCGCGGGGGCCGATGGCGGCGCTGTTCGATCCGTTGCCCGCCGCCAGTTCCAGCACCCGCCCCCATGGCCCCGCGCCCAGCGCGTGCAGGATCGCGGCCCGCTTCACCCCCTCGTCCCGGTCGGTGAAGGTGCACCAGGGGTCGTCGCTTTGGGCAAAGGTGTTTTCGAACCCGGCCAGCGTGATCGGCTTCACCGCCGCACCGCCACGAAACATTCCTGCGGCCGGCTGAACGCCGCGATCTGCGCGCGCGTCATGGTGAAGCCCGCGGGATCGTCGGTGATCCGCCCGGTCTGCGTCGCATAGCGGCGGATGGCATGACGCTTGGCCAGCCGTTCCTGCGCGGTCAGCGGCATCGGTTTCGCGCCCGGCAACCGGTTGCCCGCCGGCCATACCGGATAGGCGAACCAGTGCAGGCCCGGCACCGCGACCCGCGCCGCGCACGCCGCGACCACGCGGTGGTCGGGATGGTCGTCGTCGATCGCGGGGACCAGTGCCGCGGCCGGCCGCGGCACCCGCGCCGCTGCGCGCCCGATACCATGCCGCACCTTGCCGGCATGCGCCGCCAGGTCTCCGTCGGGCAGGTTCAGAAACGTCACCGCGCCCGCCGCGACCCCGATGCGGCGCATCGCGCCCCGCGTCTCGCGCCGCCGCTCCGCCACCAGCCGTGCGCGCGGCCATGCCACGCTGCCGGGGTGCGAGGCGCGCCCGTCGGTCACCACCAGCACCTGCACCGCCACGCCTCGCCGACGCAGCCGCGCGACCAGCGCGTGCGCCGCGATCGCCTCGTCATCGGGATGCGGCGCGACCACCAGCAGCGATTTCGGCGTCTTCACAACGCCGCCCGCAGGATGCCCGCCGCCACCGCCGCGCCCACCTGCATGCGCTGGGCATCGGGCGCGGGCTGGCGCAGATAGGTGGACAGGTCCGCGATCCGCGCCGCGATCGGGTGGGTGGTGAACTGCGCCTGCACCCCCACCGCTTCCTGCGCCAGCGCGATCACCTGCGTGCCCGCGCCGTACACCGCCGCCCGCGCTGCCGCCACCAGCGGCAGGCGCGCGTCCGGATCGTCGAACCACCCCTCGCCCGCGGCGCGCACCGCCGCATTCGCCCCCTGCGCCAGACCGTACATCGCCGCCAGCCGCCCCGCCTGATGCGGATCGCTCGCGCGCTCCGCCGTCACCAGATGATCGCGCGCATGCTCCACCACCGCCGCGATCCCGCCTGCCTGCACCGCCGCGAACCGCAACGCTCCCCCGACGAACCACGGCTCGCGCACATAATCCCCCGGCACGCCGATCAGGTCGTCCGCCGTCACCGCGGCCCCCTCCCACCGCACCACATGGCTCTCCGACCGCTGCATCCCCGCCACCTGCCACGCCCCGCGATCGATCGCCGGCACGGTTCTCGCCATGTCCACCAGCAGCAGCTGCCGACCGCCCGGCGCGTCCACCGTCACCAGTGCATGGCTGATCAACCCCGCCCCCGACGCGAAGCTCTTGCCCCCGGACAGCCGCATGTCCGTCAGGCTCAGCGCTTCGCCGGGCAGGTCGGCGTTCCACACGCCCAGCGTCCCGCCCCGCGCCACCAGCGCCGCCACCCGGGCGCGCTGTTCGTCGCGCGCATAGCGCATCACGATCTGCACCGCATCGACATGGCCTTCGAACAACCGCCCCAGCGGCAGGTCCTCGCGCCCGACCGCGAACAGCAACCGCAACAGCCGCAGCATCCCCGCCCCGCTCGCCGGATCCCCCAGGCTGTCGAGCTGCTGCGTCAATTCGGCGATACGCGCCGTCATCCCGCTCACGCCGCCACCGCCTGCGCATCGCTCAGCTTGGCCAGTTCCGCTTCCGCCAGCGCCAGCGCCACCGGTCGCATGCCGCCTGGCGGGACCGGCACGACCCGCATCGCAAAGGCCTCCGCATTGGGGCAGTCGCGGGCGACCCCGATCAGGTGATCGGTGGTCAGACCGATCGGCACCGTGCGCGCATCGATCGTCCCGTCCCTGAACGCCCCCCTCGCCGCTGCCTGCATCCGGTACTGCCACGCTGCATCCGCCGGGTGCGCGACCTCCACCCC
>NZ_JALNUQ010000037.1:0-41343 GCF_026540875.1 Sphingomonas sp. GM_Shp_2 | reverse complement strand
CGCATGCGCAGATTCGGTTCGCGCTTGCCCTCCACCTGTTCGATCGTCAGCGCGTAGCCGGGCAGCTCGTTGCGGTCGGCAATTCGCGCGATCTCGAACTTGAAGCGACGATATTGCCCCTCTGCGCCCGATTTCTCGAACAAGGTCGGCATGGAGATGGCGAATCCCGCCTCGCCTGCTCCTCCGGCATGCTTGCGGGCAACCTTGTAGAGCCATCGCTCACGACCGCCGGAAATGTCGAAATAAGCGCGGTCGATAGACAGGACGCCGCCCGTCATCATCACGCCCTCCCAGAACCAGTTGGAGAGCTCGATGGTCATGCCGCGCGACCGCTCGGTTTTTTCATCGACCAACTGCGTCCAGCCATCGAGCCAACTGAACGTGGCCTCACGGCGATTTTCGGCGCGGATATTGGTCTTGACCGTCGTGGCGACCAGCCGGTCCAGGGCCTGTCCAAGCAGTTCATAGGCGCGTCCGGTCGGCTGCCGGCCAATGGCGCGCAACAGGTCATAGGGCATCAGATGCAGCTTGCGCGGGACGTCGTTGATGCCGCGCCTCGCCATGTCTGCGAGCATACTGGCGCAATAGATCAGGATGTCGGCATCCCAGATCGTCGCCATGCCATAATCGGGATTGGCGGAGACATGAACCCACAATTTGCCGTCCGGCGAGCGGTAATCGATCGGCTTCACGCGTTTGGACTTGGCGAGGCTGAAGAACGGCCGCTCCATCATCTCGCGCTGATCGCGCAGCGGCATGTCGGCCAGATAGGGGAGGAACATGTCGAATTGCTCCGACGATCCTTCCCTGCGTTGCCCCCGCGTCATGGCGTGTTTCCCCGGGGAAACATCATTGATGTATCCCGCGACCGCTGCGCTCGAGATGGTCGAGAAGATTGCGCACCGCGTCGACGACCGTCTCAGTATCGGCACCGGAGCCGGCATGCAGGCGGATCGTGACCCCCTGACGGTTCTCAGACTGGAGCGACAAGATCGTCCTGCCATATGCATTGGTGTAGCGATATCGCTCGACCGGTTCCGTCACGGTGCCGAATGACGGCGCTTCCATCAGGCGCCGCATCACCTCTGCCGCGGCATATGGGATCAGCCCGCGCCGGTGACGATCGGCCTGCTCCTCGACCAGCCGCTTCGCGACACCAGTTACCTGCAAGCGGTGCGTATCGAGCAACTGGGCCAAAGCATAGGCGGGCTTCAATTGAATATCGGCGGGAGAGGCAAAGGCGGCAACGACACCATCGGGGATCGTGGCGACTTTCAACATCTTGGAAAGCCAGCCCTTCGACAGTTTCAGCCGTTCCGCCATGCGGGTCTGATGATTGCCATAATGCGTTCGCAGCGCCTCCGCATAGTTGCGCGCGCGTTCGAGATCCGACACGTCCTTGCGCGCACGGTTCTCGATATCGGCAAGCCGAAATGCGGCCTCGTCGTCCAGGTTAGCGACCTGAGCGACAAACTGCATATCCGGGTAGCTGTTCGCGCGTAGCCAACGAACCGACCAGTGGCGACGGGTGCCGGCGATCACCTCATAGTCATGCTCCGGGTCTCCGTCGATCCGGCGCACCACCGCGGGTACTTTCTGACCACCCTCCGCGATCAATGAGTCGATCAGTTCGCGGCAGTTTTCTTCTGACAGATGCGCGTAACTGCGGGCATTACCTGGCCAAATGCGTACGCGGGCGGGGTCTAGTAGCAACTGCGTTACCTGGCGAACCTCACCACTTGCCACTCGGGCGAGCGCCGACTCCCGGCCAAGCAACGTAGTACCGCGCGCGCGTTCAACAGTACGTTCCGGAGGGGCAGGGGGCGGTTCGACATTGGCGACCGCCTCATCCTCGGCCAGCAACGCTGCGAGGTAATCGGATTGCTTACGCGCCATGGAACACCCTCAAATCAGAACATATCACGAACATGTGCAACATAGACCGGTCAGGCCGCGGCATGGATGACGGCCTCCTCGCTCGCCGCCTCGACGCGGCCCCAGCTTTGGCGGACGAGTTGCTCGACCTGCCGCATCGCCTCATCCAGATTGGCGCGGCACCGCTTGTGGGTTTTGGGCGTGCCGATCGGCTTGTCGAGTTCATAGACCGT
Source organism: Sphingomonas sp. GM_Shp_2 (assembly GCF_026540875.1). Lineage (NCBI taxonomy): Bacteria > Pseudomonadati > Pseudomonadota > Alphaproteobacteria > Sphingomonadales > Sphingomonadaceae > Sphingomonas > Sphingomonas sp. GM_Shp_2. Next base: position 39,235 of record NZ_JALNUQ010000037.1, on the reverse strand, counting down.
CATCATGCGCATCGCCGCATGACTGATCTCTGCGGATTCAAGGATCGGAACCGGGAGCAGCGCCGGCCCGAAGCTCTGTTCCATGATCGCGCGTACCATCGCATGGCTGGGGTCATTCGCGTCATATTTGGAGCAGATCAGCCGGACGAACTGGTAATCCACCTCAATCCCGGCATCGGTGAGCTGATGGAGGACCTGATCCATCATCGACAGGAATTGCACCGTCGAACAGAAATCGGGAGTGGTCGCTGCCAAGGGGACGAGCAAGGCATTGGCCGCCTGCATGACAGCCAGGCTGATGGTGCCGAGCGCGGGCGGTGGGTCGAGCAGGACCACATCGTAATTGCGGGCCAGTTCCGACAAGCCGCGCTTCAACTTACGGAAGCGCGCCGCCAACACCGAGCCGCCATCGCTGCCCGCCGCCGCAAGTTCATACTCGACGTCGAAAAGTTCGAGATTGGAGGGGATCAGGTCTACATTGGGCCAGGGTGTCGGCCGGATCGCATAGGCGAGGTCAGTTTGCGTCGGATCGATCGACAGATAAGGATAAAGCGTTTCGTCCCGCTTGATATTGAAGTGCGGATTGAAGCCGAACAGGGTCGTGGTCGTCGCCTGGCTGTCGCAATCGACCACCAGCACGCGGTATCCTTGCACCGCGAAATAATGCGCAAGATGCGTGGTGACCGTCGACTTGCCCACGCCACCCTTGAAATTCTGTACCGCGATGATGGCGGGAATATCGAGCGGAGCGCGTACCGGGGAAGCGCCCAGCACGTCACGCATGTGGAGGAGCTCCTGCACGCTATAGCCGATCCGCCGCCCGTTTTCAGAGGCAGGTGCCGGGGGCAGGCGGCCATCTTCCTCCGCCATGCGAATGCGGTTGGTCGAACAACCGAGCAGATGCGCGGCCTCCGCTATGCCGAAGCGGACGTTGAGTCCTTTGCGGCTCTCGGGCAGGAACGCCTTACGCCGCAGGCGCTCGATCATTCGCTCGCCGGCACCGGCCAGATCGCCGATCTGGTTCACCACTGATTGCATGATAGCTGCCCAAGCCTGTTTTGAATATTATCTGGCAAACTGATGACGGAAAACATTCAAACGCACAAGCGCCGCATGGCAGGCCTTGTCGTGAAACGCGGTGAGAGGCACAGGTTGCTGCGATAACAAGAAGATGGTGGACATTGCCGATGCTCTCCCTGTTGCTGATCGCCGCTGCCGCGCAAGGCGCCAGCCCTCCCGCCGCCATGGCGGACAGTGCGGAGATCCGCACGGCGATAGCCCAGATGGCCGCCGAAATGCGGGAAGGGCAGGGGTTTCACTATCGACCACTGCTGCGTGACGGCCGGACGGTGGCTGCGCTCGAATATTGGAAGGCGCCCGGGCGGCCGGCGGTGCATCCAACCGAGGCCGAATATGCCGTGGTGATCGAAGGCGCCGGTACGCTGGTCTCGGGAGGGACGATGGTCGACGCCCGCGAGACAAGACCGGGGTTGGTGGAAGGCGGGCGGATCGAAGGGGGTGCGACGCGTGACCTGCGCCCTGGTGATGTTATCCTGATGCCGGCGGGTGTTCCGCATTGGTTTGGCGTCACCGGCGGCAAGCTGGTGTTGCTGGGTATGAAGCTGCCCCCTTCTGAAAATGGCGTCGACGGTCGGTAGATATCGGAATGTCGCAGGGGATGCGGCGTTTGGCTAGGGAAGCGCAATCAGGGTATTGTCGTAAAAACGCCGGTTTCGGATTTATACTATGGCCGGTCCGGCGTCCGGATTTGTCGAACTCCGATGGCGTGGATGGAGCGCTCGTGGATCAGTCACGCAGGCTCTCTGCCGGCCTCTCTTTGCAGCGCCACTTTCGATCAGATCGCACCAGGCCGGATAACGCTTGATCCCCAGGCGACCTGAAGGCTGGATTCAGACGCATCCGTGTTGAGGTACGAAGTGCGTGAGGGGGATGAAGTCCGTGAGGGGGCCGAAGCGGTACGCGTTGAACGGGGCGCAATGGTCGCGGATTGCGTCGCTGGTACCGGGTAAGGTGGCTGATCCCGGCCGGACGGGTGCGGGTAACCGCCTGCCATAATTGGATGGCTGTCGGTGTTGCGCTCCGACGTATCCTAGCGCGATCTGCCGGAGGGATACGGCGAACGGAAGACGGTGCACCGGCGCTTCAGCCGCTGGTGGCATGCCGGCATGTGGGAACGGATGTTCGAGGCGCTGACAAAGGACCGCGACAACCAGTATGTGATGATCGACAGCCGCATTGTTCGCGATCGTGGGCAGGCGGCGACCGGAAAGGCGGGGGCGAGGATCAGGTGCTGAGGCGTTCCTGAGGTGGACTGAAGACCAAGATCCACATGCCCGCTGACACATCCGGTAGACCACTATGGGTCTTATCACGCGGAGGCATGTCAGTCCGCCAGAACCGGTCTCTCCGATAAAGCGCTACGCCAGCACCGAGTTGCGCGGCCGGATCGCTGAGGGGAGCCATTCAAACACAATTGAAAGGTTATGATCCCACCCACCATCGACAAGCATCGCGACCGGATCGAACGACGCTGCGGCCGCGCACAGCGTCACCGCCCCTTGGCACGTCGCAGGGATAGATGTTCCACTTCAATGGTCTCGTCCATCTTGTCGTGCCTCGTTCTACCAGAGTAGCGCGGGTCCGAGCAAAAGGTCACGGCCTTAGTCTCCTACCAGAGTCACGATTATCGGGAGCGACAGGGCGATCAGTTGCCTATCACCATTAGCTGCGATACGCAGTATGAATAATTATATCTTATGGTAATTATATGGGTGTTAGGGTCAGGACCCGTTGATTATAGCCAGAAGATGACGGTGGCTGCGAGGGTGATGGCCGAGAAGAAGGCGGTTGGGCAGCGATCGTAGCGGGTAGCGATGCGCTGCCAGTCCTTGAGGCGGCTCCGTCAAACCAAATGCACCGGCTGTTCGGGAGAGCCGGGTAGGGTAGGGCAGAGGTATGCCTCGCCCGCGCAAACCAGCCTCGCCGTTCCGCTACTTCAACTCTTCGCCTGAGGTGATCCGGCTGGTGGTGCTGATGTATGTGCGCTTTCCGCTCAGCCTGCGGAACGTGGAAGACCTGCTGTTCGAGCGCGGCATCGACATCTGCCACGAGACGGTGCGGCTGTGGTGGAACAGGTTTGGCCCGCTATTTGCCAGCGACATCCGCCGCCAGCGGGTGAACCGGATGCGCGGTTATCGACACTGGCGCTGGCACCTGGATGAGATGTACGTGAAGCTGAATGGCGAGATGGTCTACCTGTGGCGGGCTGTCGATCACGAGGGTGAGGTGCTGGAGAGCTACGTCACCAGGACCCGTGACAAGACAGCAGCGCTCGCCTTCATGAAGAAGGCGCTCAGGCGCCACGGCTCGCCTCATGCGATTACCACCGATGGCCTGCGTAGCTACGGCGCTGCAATGGACGAACTGGGCTGCCGCGACCGGCAGGAGGTGGGCCGCTGGGCAAACAACCGGGTGGAGAACAGCCACCTGCCGTTCCGACGACGAGAGCGGGCGATGCTGCGGTTCCGGTAGATGAAGACGCTCCAGAAGTTCGCCACTGTCCATGCCAACGTCCACAACCACTTCAACCTGGAACGCCACCTCACCGACCGGCAAACCTACCGGGAGCGACGCTCCGCCGCGCTGGCGGAGTGGCAGGTGCTTGTCAGCTAGGCTGCAGCCTTCAAAGACTGACGTGCATCATGTGGAGAGCAGTTCGCTTTAGACTGACAGCACCCGCCGATCTCATACCGGTCGGGCGGCCTGGACGAGGAGGATATTCGCAAGACCGGCTCGCCATTTCGAAGCCAGCCGTCCGGGGCAACTTGAATAAGGCCCGGTTCGTCATGCCCAATGATTCGTTCAGGGCGACGGAATCGGGAACAGGTTTCGGGAATGCGGATCAGCTGGCGCATTGGGAAGACTGGCCGGCAGCGGCAGGCCATGTGTTGCTGACCGGTTCACCAGCGATATCGGTGGCTTGTTGCCGATGGCGCTATCCGGCCGCACCTCCGTTGTAGTCTCTACGTCGCCCTGCTGCGGCCGGTACGCACTCACCTTCTTATCCGGCATCGCCTCACAGCCATCATCATCTTCTGTGCCCCATGAGCCCTAACCCGAGATCCAGGCGGATGGAGAAGCCGGGGATCCTCACGGCGGCACAAGTTCGCACCCCTTGGATCATGTGGCTCTTGCAAAGAACCTACAGGCGCACCCCCAACCCGATTCCGAACACCAGGGGGTCCAGGCTCACCTTCACCCGCTGCGTGCCGGCCGCCGTGGTGGAGAGACGGGCGGTGGTGTCGATGTCGATGTACTTGACGTCGAGGTTCAGGAACACGCGGCTGGTCAGGTCCACGTCGATGCCGGCCTGCGCGGCCCAGCCGACGCTGTCCTTCATGTGGACGCGCGTCCGTCCGACGGCGTTCTCCAGACCGTTCGAGGCCTTCTCGTTCCAGAAGACCGTGTAGTTGATCCCGGCACCCACGTAGGGCCGCACCTTCGCGGTCGGCGCGAAATGGTACTGCGCGGTCAGCGTCGGCGGCAGCACCCAGGTGGAGGCGAGCTTGCCGATGCCGCCGGTGGTGCCGGACCTGCCGCTGGCGCTGTGCTTGGTGGTGGAGGCGATCAGCTCGAAGCCGATCGTGTCGGTCGCCATGTAGGTCACGTCCACTTCGGGCATGACGCTGTTGTTCACCTTGACCTTCTCGCCGGGGAAGGCGGGCAGGATGCTGCCGGACCGCTCGTTCGGCGCGACCAGGATCGCGCGGGCGCGCAGCAGGACGTCGCCGGCACGAATGCCGGTGCGCCCCTCCGCCGAGTCCGCCGTCTGGGCCAGCGCGGGGACGGCGGTTACCAGCGCGAGCGTCGCGAGGGCGGCTTTGACGGGGACGTTCATGCAGGTGCTCCTTGTTCGAGGTCTATCCCCGCTTAGGAGCCGGCCAGCGCCACGGCCTTGACCGCGAACAAACCGTAATTTGACCGGAGTCAAAGGCACGCCGTCAGGCCTCGCGCATCACCGTTCGCATGTGGACCTTTCACCCGCACCTGCTCGCGCGCGCCGTGCCGCGCTACACCAGCTATCCCACCGCGGCGGAGTTCACCGACGCGGTCGATTCTGTCGACATGGCGAGGGCGCTCGACCCGGTGGCGCCCGGCACCGCCGTGTCGCTCTACGTGCACATCCCGTTCTGTCGCTCGATCTGCTGGTATTGCGGGTGCAACACCGCCGCAGCCGGTCGTGCCTCGCGGCTCGACGCCTATCTCGCGCGGCTGCAAGACGAGCTGGACCTGATCGCGGCGCGGCTGGGTGGGCGCGGCCGGATCGAGCGGGTCGCGTTCGGCGGCGGCAGTCCCAACGCGATCCCGCCGCAGGCGTTCACGGCATTGATGCGCCACATCGACGACGCCTTCGCCGCCGGCACCGCCGTCCGCTCGGTGGAGCTAGACCCGCGCGGGCTGGCGGAGGATTGGGCCGAGGCGCTTGCTGCCGCGCGCGTGACGCATGCCAGCTTGGGCGTGCAGACCTTCGATCCGGTGCTGCAGGCCGCGATCGGGCGGGTGCAGCCGGGGGAGGGCATCGCGCGCGCCACCGCTCTGCTGCGGCAGGCGGGGGTGTCATCGCTCAACTTCGACCTGATGTATGGCTTGCCCGGACAGAACGAGGCGATGCTTTCGGCAACGCTCGACTCCGCCCTTGCGCTGGCGCCCGAGCGGATGTCGATCTTCGGCTATGCTCATGTGCCGGGCCTGATCCCACGCCAGCGGCAAATCGATGCCCACGCGCTGCCGGATGTGTGCGCCCGCTTCGACCAGGCGCGACGCGCGCACCGGCGGCTGACCGACGCGGGATACCGCCCGATCGGCTTCGATCACTTCGCGCTGCCGGGCGACCCGCTGGCACAGGCGGCCGAGACGGAACGGCTGCGCCGCAACTTCCAGGGCTTCACCGAGGATCAGGCGCAGGTGCTGATCGGAGTTGGCGCCAGTGCGATCAGCCAGTTCCCGAACCGCCTGCTGCAGAACGAGAAGAACGCCGGCCGCTGGCATGCCGCGATCGCCGGCGGACGGTTCGCCACCGCGCGGGGTGTCCGGCGGACCGTTCAGGACCAGGTGCGCGGGCGCGCGATCGAGGCGATCCTGTGCGCGGGCGCCGCCGACCTCGCCGACGTGCCGGAGCGCGGCCGGATCGCCGAGCGGCTGGCGCCGTTCGAGGCGCTGGACCTGGTCACCTGGCACGGCAGTCGCATCGTGCTGTCAGGCGACGCCTTGCCCTATGCGCGCTCGATCGCCGCCGCGCTCGACAGCTATCGCGGCGAGGACATGGCGCGGTTCAGCAATGCCGTCTGAGGCGCCAGCGCGCTGTGCCGCCTGCGCGGCGCGCAACCGTGCGCTTTGCGCTGGGCTTGCCGACCGCGAGCTCGCCGCGCTGCACGCGATCGGTCGGCGGCGGGTGTTGTCGGCGGGGCAGGTGCTGACCTGGGCGGGCGATCCTGCGATCGTCTGCGGCAATCTTGTGTCGGGCCTGCTGAAGGTCGCTCGGCAAGAAGCCGACGGGCGCACGCAGATCGTCGGCCTGCTGTTCCCCGGCGATTTCGCGGGCGACCCGTTCGACACACGCGCGACGGACACCATCGCCGCGCTGACCGAGGCGGACCTGTGCATCTATCCGCGTGAGGCACTGGCGCGGACGCTGGAACAACATCCCGCCGCCGAGCGCCTCCTGCTGCGCCGCACGCTGGCGACGCTGACCGCGGCGCGGCGTGCCTTGCCGATGCTGGCCCATGCGCGGGCCGAGGCGCGCGTCGCCGCCTTTCTGCTCGACATGGCATATCGCGCGGAAGTCTCCGGCGACCGGCCGTTCGTCCTGCCGCTGTCGCGCGGCGCGATGGCGGAGGCACTCGGCCTGGCGATCGAGACGGTCAGCCGCCACATCACCGGCTTCCGGGACGACGGCCTGATCGCGCTGTCGGGGTTGCGCGGCATCCGCCTGCTCGATCGGGTCGCGCTGGCGCGCCGCTCGGGCTGAGCGGGTCAGCGCGGCGGCTGCACCTCGATCAGCCGCAGCCGGGTGCCGGTGCCGCTGCTCGCCAGCGACTGCCGCGTGACCAGCAGCGTGGCGCCGGGGCGCAAGACGCCGCGCACCGCCCGTTCGAACGCCTCGGGAACCCGCCCGCGCGTCCGCTCGCTGTCGCCGATTTCCTCGCCGACGGCCGTGTCGAGGCCCGGCAGCGGCAGCCGCGTCCAGTGCAGCCCCTCCGCGTCGATCGCGCGCAGCGTATAGGCCGCGGTGGTCGTCACCGGCGCGTCCAGCGCGACGGGCGTGGCGCCGATCTCGACGCCGTTTCGCAGCACCACAAGCCGCTGCTCCTGCCCGCTGACCACGATCGACACCGGCCCCGAAGGCGCTCGTTCCGGACGCCAGCTATAGGCCTGAGCCTGCGCATCTCCGGCCAGCTCGGGGGCGGACCGCGTTGCGCCCGGCGCGACTTCCGGCGCCAGCGCGTCGTCGGTGATAACCACCGTCAGGCCGGGTCGGGTCACCCCGTACAGCAGCTTCGCGAAGGCGAGCGGCAGGCGGACGCAGCCGTGGCTCGCCGGATAGCCGGGCAGCTTGCCGGCGTGCAGCGCGATCCCGTCCCAGGTCAGCCGCTGCATGAACGGCATGGGCGCGTTGGCGTAGAGGTTGGAGTGGTGGTCCACCTCCTTCTGCAGGATCGTGAAGACGCCGGTGGGCGTTTCATGGCCCTTGCTGCCGGTCGACACCGTCGACACGCCGATCGGCACGCCGTTGCGATAGACGTAGGTGCGCTGGGTCGCGAGGCTGACGATCATCGTCACCGGGCCGTCCGGCGCGATCTGCGGCGCCCAAAGATATTTGCCGGGCTTCAGCCGCTCGATCGGCCCCGCTTCGAGTGGGATGCGCTGGGCAAGCGCCGCGGCCGGGGCGGCAAGGAGCAGGGTCAGGACGAGGCGGCGATCCACGGTGAGAAATTCCCCTTCAGGCGGCGATCGGAAGATACGCCGCCGTGCCATCGAGCGCGAGCCGCCGATCGCATATCGCAAGCAGGGCGGGGCGGTGGCTGACCAGGACGACGCCCTGCCCGGTGCGGGCGAGCCGCGCCGACAGCCGCGCCGCGACCAGCGCCTCGCTGGCCGCGTCCAGCCCTTCGCCGGGCTCGTCGAGCAGCAGCCACGGCGCATCGGCCAGATAGGCGCGGGCGAGCGCGAGCCGCCGCCGCTCGCCGCCCGACAGGCGCACGCCATCTTCCCCCAGCCAGGTGTCCAGGCCCTGCGACAGCGCCCGCACGACATCGTCGAGCGCCGCATCGGACAGCGCGCGCCACAACGCCGCCTCGTCCGCCTGTGGGGCGGCCAGGTGCAAGTTGTCCCGCACCGTGCCCGCAAGCAGGGCGGCGTCCTGCGGCGCCCAGGCAAAGGCGACGCGGAACGCCGGCCCGGACGCGGCAAGATCCCGTCCTCCCAGGATCGCCCGTCCGGCCGCGATCGGGCGCAGGCCGAGCATGCCCTCGAGCAGCGTCGTCTTGCCGGCGCCCGAGGCGCCGGTCAGCGCCACCCGCGCGCCGGGCCGGAAGCGCCGCCCTTCAAGGACCAGCGTCGCGTCGGCGGCGCTGCCCTGCCCGGTCCTGGGCGCGGCGAGCCCGAACAGCCCCTCCAGCCGCCGCTCCGCCTCGCCCAGCCGCCCGCGCTCGGCGAGCGCGCGCAGCACCGGGCCGATCGCATCGACGGTCATCGCAGCGGCGAGCGCCGCCAGCGCCGCGACGGGGGCGCCCGCGGGCGTCGAGAGCAGCAGTGCCATCGCCGCCGCGGTGGCGACGCTGGCGGCATGCAGTAGATCGAACCGCGCGGTCGCCGCGGCGTGCGCGCGCTGTGCTGCGGCGAGGTCGTCACCCGCCGCCGTCACGCGCGCCGCCGCCCAGTCCTCCAGCGCGAAGCACCGCAGTTCCGCGGCCGCCGAGCCGATCGCGGTGACGTGCTCGCGCAGCGCGCCCGCCGCCCGCTGCACCGCCACGCCCGGCGCCACCAACCGGCGCGCCAGCCATGCGCCCGCGAGCAGCGCGGCGATGGCGCAAGCGACGGTCGCGAGCATCGGCGCCCAGCCGCCCAATGCAGTCAGCGCACCGCCCGCCGCCAGCGCCGCAACGACGCCCCAGCGCCCGGAGCGGCGCACGAACCGCAGTTCGACCGCGTCGATGTCGCCGATCAGCCGCGCGGTCGCCTCGCCGCGGCCCAGCGCGAGGGCGTCGGTCGGTGGCGAGGCGGCGATCGCGCGGAACAGCGCCGGCCGCAGCCGCGCCAGCGCGCCCAGCGCCGCGGCGTGGCCGGCCAGCCGCTCGCCGTAGCGCGCCCCAGTGCGGACGATCGCCAACAGCCGGATTCCGGCCGAGGGCAGCATGTAGTTGAACGCCTGCGCCGCGGCGAGCCCGGTGGCACCGGCGATCCCGGCGGCGGTGATGAACCAGCCTGACAGGCCGAGCAGCAGCACCGAGGCCACCGCGACCAGCCCCGCGCACAGCGCCGCCTGGCGAAGCCGGCGCCGCTCGGCATGACGTTCGGTGGCGAGCAGATCGGCAAGCGTCATGCCGCGTCTCCCAGATGGATGATCTGAGTCGCGATTGCGGCCAGCGCCGCGCTGTGCGTCGAGATCAGCGTCGTGCGCCCGCGCGCGGCCCGCGCGATGGTGGCGATCAGCCCGGCCTCCGCGTCCGCATCGAGATGCGCGGTCGGCTCGTCGAGCAGCAGGAAAGGTGCCGACCGGAGTAGCGCGCGGGCGAGCGAAAGGCGCCGCCGCTCGCCGCCCGAAAGGCCACTGCCGCGTGCGTCGATCACGGTGTCCAGCCCACGACCCCGCCGCGCGAGCAGCGGGCCGAGGCCGGCCGCGGTCACCGCCGCGCGCACCGCCGCGCCATCGGCGGCCGGGTTGGCGAGCAGGAGGTTCTCGCGCAGCGTGCCCGCGATCAGCAGCGGGTGCTGCCCGGCCCAGCCTGAGTGCCCCGCCAGCGATACCAGCGGCGCGCCGCCCACCTCGACCGACCCGCCCGACAGCGGCGCCAGGCCCAGCAGCAGGTGCAGCACGCTGGTCTTGCCGCTGCCCGACGGGCCGAGCAGTGCCACCGTCTCGCCGGGCGCGACCGCGAAGCTCAGCCCCGACACGGCTGCGCGGTCGCAATCGGGGTAGCGGATGGTGACGTCGTGGAAAGCCAGCGACGGCGTGACCACGGGGGCCGGCGTGACGACCGCCGGTGCCGGGATCGCCATCAGCACGTCGGCGGCGGTTCCCGCCGCCTGCTTGTCGTGATAGGCCGCCGCGAGCCGGCGCATCGGCACGTAAAATTCGGGCGCCAGCGCCAGCACGAAGAACGCCTCGCCCAGCGTCAGGGTCCCGGGCACGCGCACCGGCAGCAGCCCCAGCAGCGAAAAGCCGCAATAGACCGCCACTAATGCCACCGACAGCGCGGCGAAGAACTCCAGCGCGGCGGACGAGAGGAACGCAACGCGCAGGACACGCATGGTTCGCGCGGCCAGTTCCTCCGCCGCCGCGCCGATCGCCGCCGCCTCGCGCTCCTCGGCGCGGAAGGCGAGCACCGCCGGCAGCGTCCGAACCCGGTCCGCGAACCGCCCGGACAGCTGCGCGAGCGCGAGGAACTGGCGGCGCGATTCGTCGGCCGCGGCACCGCCCGCCAGGATCATCGCGAATACGAACGGCAGCAGCGTGCCCAGCAGGATCAGCGCCGCGAACCAGCTGGCGCACGCGGTGGCGGCGAGCACGATCAGCGGCGCCACCGTTGCCGCCTGCCGCGCGGGCAGGAAGCGCGCGACCCAGCCGTCCAGCGCTTCCACGGCATCCACCGCCTGGCTGGCCAGCCCGCCGCTGTCGAGCGGCCGCCCCGCCTCGCGCCCGAGCGCCGACCGCACCACGCCGTCACGGCGGTGGCTTTTCACGGCTGCGGCGGCGTTCGCCCCCAGCCGCGTCGCCGCCATCACCAGCACGCCGCGCGCCGCGCCCGCGCCGGCCGCCAGCAGCGCCCAGGGAAGCACCGCCGCAGCGCCCTCCGGCACCGCCGTCACCCCGCCGGCGAGCGCCGCCGCGAAGGCGATCGCCGCTCCCGTGTCCAGCAGCAGCAGCAGCCCCGGCGCACGCCGCCGCCCGCCCGCCTTTTGCAGCCAGGATGTTCGCGCCCTCGCGGCGTCGAGCGTCATCGTCGTCATGGGACGGTTCGTCGTCCGGCGTGGCCTGCGCGTCTTTGACCGCCGTCAATGTTGTGCCCCCCGCCCGAGCCTAGCCGGCTGTGGAGGGACCGGGTGGCCCCTGTTCAAGGAGACTCGCAATGGATCCGGGGGTCGTCGACCTGTCGCGGCTGCAATTCGCGCTGACCGCACTCTACCATTTCCTGTTCGTGCCGCTGACGCTCGGCCTGTCGTTCATGCTCGTCATCATGGAATCGGTGTACGTCATGACGAACCGCCCGGCGTGGCGGGTGACGACGCGCTTCTGGGGCAAGATCTTCGGAATCAACTTCGTGCTCGGTGTCGCTACCGGGCTGACGATGGAATTTCAGTTTGGCACCAACTGGTCCTACTTCTCGCACTATGTCGGCGACATCTTCGGCGCGCCGCTCGCGATCGAGGGGCTGATGGCCTTCTTCCTGGAGGCGACGTTCGTGGGGCTGATGTTCTTCGGCTGGGATCGCCTGTCGAAGCTGGGGCACCTGATCGTCACCTTTATGGTGGCGCTGGGCACCAACCTGTCGGCGCTGTGGATCCTGATCGCCAACGGCTGGATGCAGAACCCGGTGGGCGCGACCTTCAATCCGGACACGATGCGGATGGAGGTGAGCGACTTCGGTGCCGTGCTGTTCAATCCGATCGCGCAGGCGAAATTCGTCCACACCGTCAGCGCGGGCTATGTCTGCGCCAGCGTGCTGGTGCTGGGCGTGTCCGCCTTCTGGCTGCTGAAAGGGCGCTTCGTGCCGATCGCCCGCCGCTCGATGACGGTCGCCGCCGCATTCGGCCTGGCATCCTCGCTGTCGGTGGTCGTGCTCGGCGACGAAAGCGGCTATGCGCTCACCGACAACCAGAAGATGAAGCTCGCCGCGATCGAGGCGGCCTGGCATACCGAGGCCGCGCCCGCCGGCCTTACCCTGTTCGGCATGCCGGACACGGTGGCGCGCACGACCCGATACGAGGTGCAGATCCCCTGGGCACTCGGCCTGATCGCCACCCGCAGCCTGGACGGCACGGTGACGGGCATGTCCGAACTGGTGCTGAAGGCGCAGGAGCGCATCGCCTCGGGCGTCGTCGCCTATGACGCGGTCGAGAAGCTGAAGGTCAATCCAGCCGACACCGGTGCCCGTGCGCAGTTCGAGGCGCACAAGCGCGACCTCGGCTATGCGCTGCTACTCAAGCGGCGGATGGCGGACCCGCGCACGGCCACGCCGCAGCAGATCAGTGCCGCCGCATGGGACACGGTGCCCAGCGTGCCGCTGATGTTCTGGGGCTTCCGGGTGATGGCGGCGATCGGCTTTGCCATGATCGCACTGTTCGCGGTCGCGTTCGCACTGTGCTCACTGCGGATGCACATGGACGCGCGCTGGTTCCTGAAGCTGGCGGTGGCGGCGATCCCGCTGCCGTGGATCGCGATCGAACTCGGCTGGATCGTCGCCGAGCTGGGGCGCCAGCCCTGGGCGATCGAAGGCGTGCTGCCGACGTTCCTTGCCGCCAGCTCGCTCAGCCGCGAGGCGATCTGGATAACCATCGCGGGCTTCACCGCGCTGTACGGCGCGCTGGCGGTGATCGAGGTGCGCCTGATCCTCGCCGCCATCGCCCACGGCCCGGAGGAACGGAACGACCAGCCCGCGCCGGGCCCGATCCCCGCCGCCATTCCCGTCACCGCCTGACAGAAGGGACAGGACATGTTCGATTATGAGATGTTGCGCCTGATCTGGTGGGCGCTGATGGGCGTGCTGTTGATCGGCTTCGCGCTCACCGACGGGTTCGATCTGGGTGTGGCGGCGCTGCTGCCGTTCGTCGCGCGCGACGACGCCGAGCGCCGCATGGTCATCAACTCGATCGGGCCGACGTGGGAGGGGAACCAAGTGTGGTTCATCCTCGGCGGAGGCGCGATCTTCGCGGCCTGGCCGTTCGTCTACGCGGTCAGCTTCTCGGGCTTTTACCTGGCGATGTTCCTGGTGCTCAGCGCACTGATCCTGCGCCCGGTGGGGTTCAAATACCGCTCCAAGCGGCCCGACGCGGCGTGGCGGACGCGGTGGGACTGGGCGCTGTTCGTCGGCGGGTTCGTGCCGGCGCTGGTGTTCGGCGTGGCGGTCGGCAACGTGCTGGCGGGCGCGCCCTTCCGGCTCGATGGCGACCTGCGCGCCTTCTACGAGGGCGGGCTGCTGGGGCTGTTCACGCCCTTCACGCTGCTGTGCGGGCTGCTGTCAGTCGCGATGCTGGTGCTGCACGGTGCGGCCTGGCTGGCGATCAAGGTGGAGCGCGGCGCGGTGCACGACCGGGCACGGGCGTTCGGCACCGTCGCCGGGATCGCCTCCATCGTGCTGTTCGCCGCCGGCTTCGCCTTCGTGGCATGGGGCGACATCGGCTATCGCATCGTCGGCACGGTGGACGCCGCGGGGCCGTCCAATCCGCTGCGCACCACCACCGAGCAAGTGGCGGGCGCATGGCTGGCGAACTTCGCGGCATCTCCATGGATGATGCTGGCGCCGGCGCTGGGCTTCGCCGGGGCGGCGCTGGCGCTGATCGGCATCCGCCGCGGCACCGAATGGGCGGCCTTCGCCGGGTCGTCGCTTTCGGCGACCGGGATCATCGCCACGGTCGGCTGCTCGATGTTCCCCTTCATCCTGCCCAGCAGCATCGACGCGCATTCCAGCCTCACGGTGTGGAACGCCTCGTCGACGCACAAGACACTGGGAGTCATGCTGTTCGTCACGGTCGTCTTCCTGCCGATCGTGCTCGCCTATACCGCCTGGGCGTACAAGGTGATGTTCGGCAGGGTGACCAGCGACGCCGTGCGCACCAACCCTGACTTCTACTGACGGGAGCACCAATCATGTGGTATTTCGCCTGGGTTCTCGGGCTCGGCCTGGCGGTCGGCTTCGGCATCCTCAACGGCATCTGGCACGAGTTCCATCTGCCGATCGAGGAGGATGGCTGATCCATCTTACGACGGGGGCGACATTCGCCCCCGTTTCGATTATTGGCGCGGCATGGCCCTGACCGACATCTGCGCCGATTGCGCAGTGCGCGACCGCGCGCTGTGCGGCAGCCTCGACGATCGCGAACTGAAGGCGCTGAACGCGATCGGCCAGCGCCGGCTCGTCCAGCGCGGCCAGACGGTGGCATGGGCCGGCGACGAGGCGGTGATCTGCGGCAACCTGCTCTCGGGCGTGCTGAAGCTCGTCGCGGCCACCGTGGACGGGCGCGAACAGATCGTCGGGCTGCTCTATCCGGCCGACTTCTTCGGCACGCCGTACGCCGGCCAGACCGACTTCACCATCGTCGCGCTGACCGACGCCGAGCTGTGCGTTTTCCCCCGCGCCGCGTTCGAGCGGGTGCTGGAGGACCATCAGCGAATGGAGCGGCTGCTGCTCCAGCGCACCTTCGAGTCGCTCAACGAGGCGCGCGGGCGCATGCTTGTGCTGGCGCGCAAGTCGGCAGGCGAGAAGATCGCCGGCTTCCTGCTCGACATGGCGGCGCGTGCGGGCGATGCCGGCTGCCGCGCCGCGCCCGGCGGACCGATCACCTTCGACCTGCCGCTCACCCGCGGTCAGATCGCCGACGTGCTGGGCATGACGATCGAGACAGTCAGCCGCCAACTCACCAGGATGAAGACCACCGGCGTCATCCGCCTGCCCGGCGGGAGGGCGGTGACGATCAGCGACCGCGATGCGCTTGCGGCGCAGGCGGAGGCGGCCTGAGTGCCGCCCGTGGCTCAGGCGACGGCGCGGCTCGCGATGGCCTTCACCAACAGCATCCGGGCTGAGGCGGTCAATCTGTCACCGGCGAGCGCCATGATCGCCAGCTGCTCGTAATCGATCGCGCGGCGACATCCGCTGAACAGACCCCGCAGCAGATAAGCGAGCGCGTCGGCTGCCGGCCGGTGTTCCTCCGCCTCCGGACGCAGTGCGGCGATCAGCTCCTGCGCCATCGCCGCATCAGACGACTGGCGCAGACGGAGGTGGTCGAGCAGCGCATCGGCCAATGCGTCGGGTCCCCGAAGCAACATCTTCTCTAGATACGGCAACTCGTCGCACTCGTCGCGCATGACCGTATCGACCAGTTCCTCGCACAGCGCCGCCGCCTCCTCGGGCGTGGGAAGCGTGGGCAGCGCATCGGCCACAGCCTCCAGCCGGTCGCACAGCGCCGCGCGTCGATGGTGAGCGCCGATCAGGCGAACAAGGTCGATCTCCTGGATCACATGCCAGCGGCGCGAGAACGGCACCACGCTGCCTTCGAACCGATCGTGCTCCATCGCGGTCTCCTTCGACCGCTTCCGTGAAACGTTGTGCCCGGTACTGCATTGACCGCCGTCAAAGCGGGGAGCGCCCGCCTGCTTCAGGATGGCCGCCATGACCTATGACGTGATTGTGGCGGGCGGCGGCCCGGCCGGACTGGCCTTCGTGAGGGGGCTGGCTGGCAGCGGGCTTCGCGTCGCCGTGGTCGAGCGCCAGACCCGCGCGAGCCTGGCCGATCCGACGGACGACGGACGCGAGATCGCGCTGACGCATCGCTCGGCGGAGACGCTGCGCATGCTGGGCGCCTGGCAGCGCATCGATCCGTCGGCGGTCGCCCCGCTTCGCGCGGCGCGCGTGGTGGATGGCGGATCGTCGTTCGCGCTCAGCTTCGATGCGCAGGGCGCCGCGGTGGACCGGCTGGGCCATCTCGTATCGAACCACCGTCTGCGGCGCGCCCTGCATGCCGCGATCGGGCACGACGATGATCTCACCATGCTTACCGGGCAGGGTGTCTCCGGCGTCGCCACCGACGAGGGCGGTGTCCGCGTGCGGCTTTCGGGCGGAGATACGATCCGGGGAGCCTTGCTGGTCGCCGCAGATTCGCGCTTTTCGGCGGTGCGCGAACGGCTCGGCATCGCGGCGCGGATCCGCCGGCTCGGCCGGTCGATGCTGGTCGCCCGCGTATCACACCCGCTCGATCACGAGGGAGTCGCACTGGAATGGTTCGGTCATGGCCAAACGGTCGCGCTGCTGCCGCTGAACGGGCGCCGAACCTCGGCCGTGCTGACCCTGCCGGAGGACGCGATCGCGCGCATTGCGGCGCTGGACGCCGACGCGCTGGCACGCGAGTTGACCCGCCGGACGGCGCACCGGCTCGGCCCGCTGCGCCTGCTCGACACGCCGCACGTCTATCCGCTCGCGACCGTGTGGAGCACGCATTTCGCCGCCACGCGCGCGGCGCTGATCGGTGACGCGGCCGTCGGCATGCACCCGGTGACGGCGCACGGCTTCAACCTGGGCCTGCGCAGCGCCGCATCGCTGGCGATCCTAGTCCGCCAGGCGGCAGCGCGGCGCCGGAACATCGCCGCGCCGCTGCTCTTGCGCCGCTACGAGGCCGGGCACCGGCTCGCCGCGGGCCCGCTGTTCGCCGCAACCGACGCGATCGTTCGGCTCTACACCGACGACCGCGTCGCCGCCCAAATGGCGCGCCCGGCGCTGCTGCACGCCGCAGCGCGACTGGCCCCGGTACGTGCCACCGTCTCCCACTTCCTCATGCAGCACTGAGGCGCCGGCGCGCAGTTTGACGGCGGTCAAATTGAGCCGTGCCGCATCGTGCCAGAGGAGCGGCACCGGCGACATTGGGGTAGCTTTGCATGAACACACCTGCCGCAAACCGCTACTGGCAGCGGACGCACCATCTCGGCCGGATGGGCCTGCGCGATCTCGTGCGCGCCTATTTCACCCATTACGCGGTGATCGCCTATCTGGCGCTCGCCATGCTCTGCGCGGCCGGCTTCGTCAGCAATCCAGCGCCGCCCGTGCCGACGCTCGCGATCGTGCTGATCGTCGCGCTCGCCTGTCCGCTGGTGTGGTACGTGTTGCATCGCTGGGTGCTGCACAGCCGCTGGATGTTCAAGGTGCCGATGCTGGCTGCGCTGTGGAAGCGCATCCATTACGATCATCACATGGACCCGGACCGGCTGGAGTTGCTGTTCGGCGCGCTGCACACAACCTTGCCGATGCTGCTGGTCGTGGCGGCGCTGCCCGGCTGGCTGATCGGTGGCACCGGCGGCGCACTTGCGGGGTTCGCGACAGGGCTGCTCTGCACCTGCTTCTACGAATTCGCCCACTGCGTCCAGCACCTCGGCTGGAAGCCGCGCCAGCCGTGGCTCGCAGCGATGAAGAAGCGCCACATGGAGCACCATTTCCACGACGAGCGCGGCAACTTCGGCATCACCAATTCCTTGTGGGATCACCTGTTCGGCACGTTCTACACCCGCGCGGAGCGGCCGGCGAAGAGCGCCACCGTGTTCAACCTGGGCTATGACAAGGCGACCGCGCGCGCCTATCCGTGGGTGGCGGCGCGATCGCTTGCGCCCGCGCGTCCGCCGAGCAGAGGACGTTCCTTCCCTGCCGCGCGAGGACTCTCGCATGATGCCGGATCACCATCAGCAGACCGAGAATTCTCCGACAGCCACTCGCCCAGAAGCTCGCCTTCTGACGTCCCGCCTTCCCAGACCCGCTGAAAGGAACATCCCATGGCCAAGACCATGAAAGCCGCCGTCGTGCGCGAGTTCGGCAAGCCGCTGACCATCGACGAGGTGCCGGTGCCGGAGGTGACCGACGGCATGATCCAGGTGGCGATCCAGGCATCGGGCGTGTGTCACACCGATCTTCACGCCGCAGAGGGCGACTGGCCGGTGAAACCCAATCCGCCGTTCATTCCGGGGCACGAGGGCGTCGGCTTCGTCTCTGCAGTCGGCAGGGGCGTAAAGCACGTCAGGGAGGGCGACCGCGTCGGCGTGCCCTGGCTCTACACCGCCTGCGGCCACTGCACTCACTGCATGGGCGGGTGGGAAACGCTGTGCGAGGGCCAACTCAACACCGGCTATTCGGTCAACGGCGGTTTCGCCGAATACGTGCTCGCCGACCCGAACTATGTCGGCCACCTGCCCGACAGCGTGTCGTTCATCGACATCGCGCCGGTGCTGTGCGCGGGGGTCACGGTTTACAAGGGCCTGAAGGTGACCGACACCAAGCCCGGCGACACCGTGGCCATTTCCGGCATCGGCGGGCTCGGGCACATGGCGGTGCAATATGCCGTCGCAATGGGGCTGAACGTGGCAGCGGTCGACGTCGACGATGCCAAGCTCGATCTCGCCCGCCGGCTCGGCGCCACCATCACCGTCAATGCGAGCCATGACGATCCGGCCGAGGTCATCAAGCGCGAGACAGGCGGCGGCGTGCAGGGCGCGCTGGTCACCGCGGTCAGCGAGAAGGCGTTCGAGCAGGCGGTCGGCATGATGGCGCGCGGCGGCACGCTGGCGCTCAACGGGCTGCCGCCGGGCGATTTCCCGCTCAACATCTTCGGGCTGGTGCTGAACGGCATCACCGTGCGCGGATCGATCGTCGGCACCCGACTCGATCTGCAGGAATCTCTTGACTTCGCCGCTCACGGCAAGGTGAAGGCGACCGTCTCCACGGCACGCCTGGAGGAGGTGAACGACGTGTTCGAACGGATGCGCATGGGGCAGATCGAGGGTCGGGTCGTCATGGATCTGGTTGCGTGACGTCTCAAGGACGGGGGCCGGTGGCTCCGGCCGTCCCCAGACCGCGAATGAGCCGCATCGCCAATGCGGCCCTGCGCGCCCGCATCACCGATGCCGATACCGCCGCGGCACTGATCCGTCCCGGCGAGACGCTGGCCACCAGCGGTTTCACCGGGGCGGGCTATCCCAAGGCGGTACCCCAGGCGCTGGCGCGGCGCATGACGGCCGAGCGCGCCGCCGGGCGCCCGTTCCGCGTCAACCTGTGGACCGGCGCTTCGACCGGGCCGGAACTCGACGGCGCGCTCGCGGCGGTGAACGGCATCGCGCAGCGGCTTCCCTATTCGTCCGACCCGGTCGCGCGGGAGAAGATCAATCGCGGCGAGATCGACTATCTGGACATGCACCTGAGCCAGGTTGCGCCGATGGCGTGGGAAGGGGTGATCGGCACGCTCGGCACCGCTCTGGTCGAGGTCACCGGCATCCGCGCGGACGGATCGCTGATCCCGTCCTCGTCCGTCGGCAACAACAAGACATGGCTCGACCGGGCCGAACGCGTGATCCTGGAGGTCAATCGCTGGCAGAACCCGGCGCTGGAGGGCATGCACGACATCTACTACGGCACCCGCCTGCCGCCCGATCGCGTGCCGATTCCGCTGGTGAGGCCCGACGACCGGATCGGCAGCCCCTATCTCGCCTGCGATCCGGACAAGATCGTCGCGATCATCGAAACGGACGCGCCCGATCGCAACCTGCCGTTCGCCGCACCCGACGCGACCGCGCTGGCAATCGCCGGCCACATCATCGAATTCCTCAGCCACGAGGTGCAGCGCGGCCGGCTGCCCGCCTCGCTGCTGCCGATCCAGTCGGGGGTGGGCAACATCGCCAATGCGGTGCTGTCCGGGCTGGTCGATGCACCGTTCGAGCCGATGACCGCGTACACCGAGGTGATCCAGGACGGGATGCTCGATCTGCTCGATGCCGGCAAGCTCCGCATGGCGTCGGCCACCGCCTTCTCGCTCAGCCCTGCGGCGGCGGAGCGACTGAACGCCGACATGACGCGCTACGCCAACCGCATGATCCTGCGCCCGCAGGAGATCAGCAATCATCCCGAGCTGGTGCGCCGGCTCGGCTGCATCGCGATGAACGGCCTGATCGAGGCCGACATCTACGGCAACGTCAACTCCACGCTGGTAATGGGCTCGCGCATCCAGAACGGCATCGGCGGGTCGGGCGATTTCGCGCGCAACGCCTATGTGTCGATCTTCATGACGCCCTCGACCGCCAAGGGCGGCAGGATTTCCGCGATCGTGCCGCAGGCGAGCCACGTCGATCACATCATGCAGGACGTGCAGGTGATCGTCACCGAGCAGGGGCTCGCCGACCTTCGCGGCCTCAGTCCGCGGCAGCGCGCCGCGCTGGTGATCGAACGCTGCGCGCATCCGGACTATCGTCCGCTGCTCGCCGACTATGCCGCCCGCGCCGGCGGCGGCGCGTACGGCCTGCACTCGCCTTCGCTGCCGGGCGAGGCCCTGTCGTGGCACCGGCGCTTCATGGAGACGGGGACGATGCTGCCGGCTTGATCGCGGTCAATGCCGAGGCACGTCGGCGGGCCGAGGGTTCCGGCAAGGGAGACCGCCATGACCATCACCGACCCCGCCGACCTTCTCGTGACCCGCTCCGGTGTGCGCCTTCATGTGCGCGCCGCGACTGGCGCGGACGAGCCCGCACTCGCCCAGTTTTTCGCCAACGTCACGCCCGAGGATCTGCGCTTCCGGTTCCTGTCGACCGTGCCCGCCGTCAGCCACGACCGGCTGGTCGAGATGACGCGGGGCGACGATCCGCGCGCGGAGAACCTCGTCGTCGCGGATGATGCCGGGGTGCTGCTCGCCACTGCGATGCTGGCGGGCGATGCTGCCGGGGAGCGCGCGGAAGCGGCGATAGCGATCCGCCGCGATCGCAAGGGCCTCGGTATCGGTTGGACGCTGCTCGACTATCTGGTCGGCCGGGCCCGCGGCCAGGGTTACCGCACCATCGAGGCGCTGGAGGACCGCGCCAACAGCGGTGCGCTCGCGGTCGAGCGCGATCTCGCTTTCGAGCGGGTCGCCGTGGAAGGAGACAGCACGGTGGTGCTGGTTCGCAAAACGCTGCACGACGTTGCGTCCGAATGACGATGCGAACCGGGGCATGATGCCTCCTTTGTGTTCAGCGGAGCCAAGGCATTAGAATTGCGCTCGCCCTTCAACTTCGGAGGTGGTGCAGACCGATCGCACCGCCTTGGTCGAGCAGAGGCTAACGTTTGACACCGCCGTTGCGCAATGCTGCGATGCTACGGACTGGCAGAAGTCACGTATCCGAAATCTGGCGTGAAACGTCCCAATTGATACTGAGAATGTGAAAAATTGAAACGGGATGGTTCTCGCGGGACCAAGTCCGTAACGAACGGCAGCCATCCGCGTTCAGGCGCCCGATAGCTGCCGGACGGCTAAGTCCCCAAACCTCGCCCTTGCGCCGGACCCATGGGCAACGCAACGTGATGACGTAACGCGGATTAGGGCACCGCCGATGCGTTTGGTTCGCCGCTTCGCATTATGCGCGAGGTCGGATTGGACAGCCTCACCGCTTTTCAAGACCTTCTGCGTCAAACTTGGGTGCCGTGACCATCAGACCAATGTGAACAAATGGCGGAACTTGGGGAGGCGCCAAAGCGCTGCGAATGACCGGAACTGGGTCTCAGCAGGCGCAGTCGCCGGTAGTCGTTGCAGCTAGCTTACCACCACGCCCTTCCAAAACGCGATGCGACCGCGGATCTCTTCGGCTGCTGCTTTGGGGTCGGGATAGTACCACGCAGCGTCGGGGTTCTCGGCACCGCCCACGTGCAAGCTGTAGTAGTGGGCCGTCCCCTTCCAAGGGCAGATGGTTGTCGTGCTACTTGGATGGAGGACTGCAGCGTCAACGCTGTCGGCAGGAAAGTAGTGGTTGCCTTCCACGATCACGGTATCGTCGCTCTGTGCGATCACTGAGTCGTTCCATCGGGCTTCGACCACGTCCATTCTCCTAGCGTTGGCCCAATAGCTCGGCCTGCGCCCATCTTCCGTCAAGCGGCAACAACCCGGTGGACGGACATCTAGTTCTGGGAAGCGCTACCGATGCCGCGAACGGCCGGTTGTGGGTCGCTATCGACGCTCACCATTTCCCCACAGCACCATGTATCCAAAATGTCATTTTATCCGCATAACAGGCGTTGCGATGACCATGTCCCGCGAACGAGCGGCCTGGCTAGGCTCTTATATCTTCCCGCACGAAGCCTCGTTGCGGCAATGGCTGGCGCGCCGGCCAAGCGCGGCCAGCATGGAGGTCGAGGATGTCGTGCAGGAGAGCTATGCTATCTTGGCAGGCCTCGAACGCGTCGATCACATCCAACGCCCGCGCAACTATTTTTTCGAGGTCGCCAAGTCAGTTGTGCTGCAGTCGCTGCGGCGGTCCCGTGTTGTCACGATCGACGCGCATTCGGGCGCTGACATGCTTGAAGTACCAGAGGATGCGCCTTCTCCCGAGCGGGTGGCTGCCGATCGTCAGGAACTGGCACACGTCGCCTCACTGATTGCGGCCCTGCCAGAGCGCTGTCGCGAGGTCTTCAGCCTTCGCAAGCTGGATGGCCTGTCACAGCGCGAGACGGCGGCCAAGCTCGGAATTGCCGAAAGTACGGTGGAAAAACATATGGTGAAAGCGCTCGCCTTGCTCACCAATGCAATCGGGCGTGGCGGAAACAAGCGGCTCACGTCATCTATGGGACGTGATCCTTCGAAGCAGACGACACCAGATGAAGCAGAGCAACGAACCGACTGCGCTTGACGAGCAGGCGGCATCGTGGGCGCTCCGCCTCGATGCGGGCACGTTGACAGCGGCGGAAGAAAAGGAACTCGATGATTGGACGCAGGCGGACGCGCGTCATGCCGGAGCCCTTGCACGGGCAATGGCCGCGAACGCCTATCTCGACCGGATCGCGGCACTGCGCCCGCAGAGTATAGGCGAAGAGGACACAGCTTCGATCATTGCGCCTTCGATGGGCTTTCGCCCGTCACTAATCAATCGCCGCGCGTGGATAGGCGGTGGCATAGGTGCCGTGGCTGCCACGGTGATGGCGGCGATCGGCATTTCGCGCTGGTCTGCAGGTGAGCGCATCTCCACCCCCAAGGGGAGCTTACGCCGCGAGGCGCTGGCGGATGGCTCGGCTGTTACCCTGAACTCGAATGCCGAGATCAGCGTTGTGCTGGAGCAATCCGTTCGCCGAGTTCACCTGATCGCAGGAGAGGTGAATTTCGATGTTGCGAAAGATCGAGCCCGTCCCTTTCTGATCGATGCAGGAGACGTGCGGGTCCGCGTAGTCGGCACCAGCTTCCTTGTACGACGCGATGAGAACGACGTCGCAGTCACGGTGCGGGAGGGAGTAGTGGAAGTGCGTCGCAGCGGCGGTGCGCCTGTGCGCCTTGGTGCGGGCGACCGCCTCTTGATCGGCGCGGGCGCGGGCTCGCGTCGTGAAGCTTTGTCGATGGCGGATGTTGACCGGCTGGGACTATGGCAGCGCGGAGAGGTTGATCTGACCGGCATGACGCTGCGCGATGCGGCGACAGAATTCTCGCGCTATTCCGATCAGCGCATCATAATCAACGATGACGAAGTCGCTCGATTGAAGGTTGCCGGCATCTTTTCCACGAGTGATCCGGTAGGGTTCGCACGGTCAGCGGCGCTCGCCCAGGGATTGAAGGCGCAAGCGACACCCGGAGGCATCCTGCTTACACGATAAAATCTTCGTGAAAAAAGTAGCGGGGATGGTGGAGGAAACGCAGCCCACAAGCATCTAGCTTTTGGAACCGGCAAAAGCCGGTTGTTGGGGAATATGACGACATGCAGTTCCGGTATATGACCGGCTGCGGCCTGGCCGCGGTCGCGATGGTGCTCGCCTTACCCGCAGCCGCACAATTGCGTGCGCTTGATGTTCCTGGACAATCGCTGCCGGCTGCAATCGCCGCGCTTGGCAAGCAAGCCCGTTTGCAGATCGTCGCCCCCGCAGACGGCATGGATGCAATACGCAGTAACCCCGTCAAAGGGACCATGGACCCGCGGATGGCGCTGCGACAGCTGGTTGCCGGTTCCGGTCTGGAAATCGCCTCCGATGACGGCGCACACATCGTGCTGCGCAGATCGGTAAGACAGGGGGGAAACGACGCTCAGTCGGTCCCGGCCGCTGGTGAGCCAGCCTCTGGCGCCGAGATTGTGGTTACTGGCTATCGTGCCAGCCTGCAGACGGCGCGTGAGATCAAGCGCAAGTCGGACGCGATCGTGGACACCGTTGCTGCTGAGGACATCGGCCAGTTGCCCGACAACAGCGCCACTGAGGCACTCGCCCGTCTTCCTGGCGTACAGGTGTTCCGCAACCGTGGTGAAGGTCAGTCGATCACTATCCGCGGCATCTCGAACGTCGTGACGATGGTCAACGGCCAGGAAGCCTATACCGGCTCGTCGCGCCGTACTTTACTTAATAGCTACCCGGCGGGCCTCATCCGCTCGCTATCGGTCTACAAGGCACTCACCCCTGACCTGATCGAGGGCGGGATCGGGGGCGCAGTGGACGTACAGCTTCGTCAGCCTCTCGATTTCAAGAAGGGCGTCACTGTCGCTGGCACCCTGCGTGGTACCTATGACGATCAGGCAGAAAAGGCATTCGGCAACGCTGACGTGCTGGTCTCTGGTAATTGGGACACGGGCATCGGCCAGGTTGGGGTCATGGTCAACGCCTCCTACCTGAAGCGTGACTATTACGAGATTTATCGCGAAAGCCTGCAACCGCAAACCAATGCCGTCGGCCAGGTTCTACCCACTGGCATTTTGCTGAAGAACCCGAAAGGCAGCTACGAGCGACCTGTGATCACGGGCGAACTGCAGTGGCGCCCTAGCCGCAACCTGGGTTTCTACCTGCGGGCCACCAACGTCACCGACGACAATGAGTACACCGATACCGACCTCCAGACGAACATCGCCGTCACCACACCGTTGAGCAACGTCGTGCTGCTGCCCGGTACAAAAATTGTGAAGAGTGCCACCTTCACGGCACCGGCAACTTCGGGTCCGCGCTCCAACCATACCCGTCAGTTGCTCGACACAACGCAGGTCGAGTTGGGTGCCGATTTTTCCTCAGGGATTGCGACGCTGACGACCAGCGCGGTCTACACGACGTCGCGCATCAACACCGACCAGCAGCTATTCCTCCTCGGCTTCAATCGTGCACCCGTGATCGATGCGGCTTTCCAGAGCGACAGCAAGTTCGGTGGCTTGTCATATACCTACCGCGATGTGGACCTTTCCGATATCAACGAGTTCCACGTTCGCGCCTATTCGGACACGCGGACCCGTCAACGGGGCCGCGGTGTCCAGTGGCGTACCGACCTGACGCTCGATGCAGGAGGCGGTTTCTTCCGTTCGCTCAAGACGGGCTTTCGCTACGCGACGCGAAGCGCCGATTATCAAACAGGCACCGGCCTAGCTGACCTCAACCGTCTCAACCTGCCGATGTCGAGCTTCCCAGGAGGTGCCGCGCCTGTCAATCTGACGCAGAAGGCGTCGAGTGACGATGCCGTGCTGCCGACTGGCTGGGTTGGTTATGACGCACGCCAGCTTGCCGACATGTCAGCCGTCAAAACGTTGAATGCGTTTGTCGACACGCTGTCGGCGACCAAATTGTTTACTGATAACGGTCGCCCTGCCGATACGCCGCAATCTGCCTTCGACGGAAAAGAGACGAGCTACGCGGTCTATGGGCAGTTCAAATACGGGTTGAGCCTGGGCGACGTCATGATCGACGGCGTTGCCGGTGCCCGGATCATCAACACCAAGCTGGACATCGATGGCACGCAATATGCCGCTACACGTCGGCCAGGTTCTACCACGATCGTGTACACGTACACCCCGGTCAACGCCCGGCAGAACTACCTTGATATCGATCCGAGCGTCAGCGCAGTGGTGCATTTCACGCGCGCTCTGCAACTGCGGCTCGCCTGGACCAAGACGTTCAGTCGACCCGATTTCACGCAGCTCAATCCAAGCCAGGCTTTTACACAGGTACTTGCCGGGTCGGGCACCTACACCGGACAAGTGACGACTGGAAATCCGAACCTGCTGCCCATCCGTTCCACCAATTGGGACGCATCGCTGGAAGCATATTTCGGTCGCGCAGGGCTCGCCAGCGCCGCAGTGTTCAGCCGTGAAGTCAGCAACTATATCGTCAATGCGACGGTACAGGACGCGACGATCCCCGGTGCCTTGGGCATTGTCAACGTCACTCAGCCTATCAACGCGGGTGATGGGGTCATCAAGGGCGCCGAGGTCAACTTGAGTACCTTTTTAGATTTTGCGTCAGGGTTTGTTCGCAACTTCGGTGTATCAGGCAATTATACCTATATCGACTCCAGCCAGGACTTGCCAGCGACCAACGCAACGGCAGCGTTCACTGGTCAAACCGCAGGCATCTCCAAGCATAGCTACAACGCCGCACTGTTCTACGATGACGGACGTCTCCGGGCGACTATTGGCTATTCGTGGCGCGGACGATTCACGCTTGCCTATAATCTAGCCGATCCATCGAAAAACCTGAATTGGTATCCTATCGAACGCCTAGCTGCGTCAGCGACCTACAAGGTAGCGCGCAATCTGTCGCTGACGGTTGATGCCACCAATCTGACCAACCAGCCGCAGCGTGCCTATTGGGGATCGAAAGCGTTCCAGGACCGCGTCTATTTCGAAGGTCGCACCTTCTCGACTGCCTTGCGCTTCAAGTTCTGAGGCGCGCAATGGTCATCAGACATTTTGTAGCGCTGCTCGCCGCCTCGGCGATCGGCTCGTCTACAGGCATCCTCGCAGCCAGGCAGGTAAGCTGGGGCGGAGCATGGGGGTATGCCACCTCGCCAGCGGCAAACGCCACCCGCGACGTGCTGCCCGCAGGCACATACCGGTACCGCCTACGCTCGAGTCAGACCGGCAATGGCGTCCGGCTTACTATTACCAACGCCGCGGGCGCCGTACCGCTCGAAATCGACCGGGTGCAGGTAGCACAAGCCAGCGCGCGTGACGGCTTCGGGTTGGTTCCGGCAACGCAGCGCAACGCCGTCTTCGCTGGTGGTCCTGCCATTCGGCTGCTCGGAGGCGAGACGCGAGAGGCTTTGGCCATGAGCATGCGCGTCGCTGATGGTCACGATCTGATCGTGACGATCCGGACCCGTGCGCCATCGACGACGGTTGGCGGTAACGCCGGCTTCCCCGTCGCTTTCAGCGAAGCCGCTATGCCCGATGACGGCACCGGCTTGGAACCTCGCCGGCTGCGTCCCTTCATCACGCAGATGGCGGTTCGAAGCCCGCAAGCATCCTGCACGATTGTGACGCTGGGCGATTCAATCACGGAAGGCGCACGTGGCACGCGCACCGGCTGGCGCGGCTGGCCGGGCGTATTGGCCCGTCGATTGAGCGAGCAGAAGCGTGCGCACTGCGGCGTCGTCAACATGGGGATCAGCGGCAACCGGCTGCTGCGTGAAGATCGCGGCACCGCAGCGGTCGAGCGTTTCGACCGCGACATCGCATCGGTGCCGGGTGTCACACACTTGATCGTGCTGGAAGGTATCAACGACATCTGGCGCGCGGGGCGGCCGGGCGAACCGAAGGTGGCTGCGGCCGACCTGATCGCGGGCTATCGCCGGATCATCGCTGCAGCCCATGAGCGTGGCATCCGGGTGATCGGCGGCACGATGACGCCGGGCTGGGGATCGAAATACCTGACACGCGAGATGGAGCAGGTCCGTAGCGAGACCAACAACTGGATACGCACGAATAATAGCTTCGACGCGGTGATCGACTTCGAGGCGGCGCTTAGCAACGGCGAAATGCCGCCAAAGATCCAGCCACCATTCGACTCAGGGGATCACCTGCATCCCGGCGATGCAGGTTACGAAGCGATGGGGAAGGCCGTGCCCCTCTCGCTGTTCGCTCCCCGCCGATAGGTTGAGAAACCTGAATAATCCCTTGTTTGATCAGAGGATCTGTATCGTGACCAAGCATACGAAAGCCTTGTCGCTGGCCCTCACTTTGATCCTTGCTGCAGCGCCAGAGCCTGTACTCGCTTGGGGACAAACCGGCCATGCTGCGATTGCCAACGTGGCCGAACTGAACCTGAAAGCCAGCGTCTGGAACGAGATCAAAACCCTACTCGCAACCGATGGCGCGACGCACATGTCCAAGGTTGCCTCCTGGGCTGATAGCCAGCGTTCAGCTACCGACCCGACCCACACCACCCGTATGCCAATGGACGGTAGCAATCCGCCTGCGCATGCCTGCACGGGAACGGCAATGTGCGCGGACGAGGCGATTGCATACTATGCGCGCATTCTGGCCGATCGCAGTCAGCCGGCCGCTACGCGCGAGATTGCCCTCAAATACATCATCCATCTGATCGGCGACCTGCACCAGCCGCTCCATGGGTCGGATCCAATTGGCTATAATCTCGTCACGGTGAACGGCAGCACGTCGATGATCCATGCCGTATGGGACGACGCGATCATTGATGGCCATGGTGTCGCCTCTGCGCTGCTTGCCCAAGAGCTCATGAACAACGGCGTGACGGTCACGCTCGGCGGTACGCCGCGCGACTGGGCAATCGAAAGCAGCAATATGGCTCGCGACCAGATCTACGACGTTCTACCTGTGTGCTGGAATTACAAGGCACCAGCCTGCCCGGACGCTCCAGTCGCCCTTCCGGCCAACTACACGGCAGCCAAGTATCCGCTTGCCGCTCAGCGTCTTAAGCAGGCGGGATATCGCCTGGCGGGCTTTCTCAACGCGCTACTCGGATCGTGAGCCGATCCGGGTCTCCGATGCCAGCATCGCGTGGTATGGAAGATGAGGGGAGCCGCCAGATAGCCCCGTCCAAGGCTACAAGCCTGCGTCGTCTCGGTGCCGCTGCTGTCGTGTCTGCATCGCTTCTTGGTTGGTTGTTTTGGGGCGGCTCGGAGCCTCGCATTCCCTCGGCGCAGTCCGTCCCCATCGTGGAGGGGCCAAGAGAGCAAGTCTTACGGCCCGTACTCGTCCACGAGGATGCCACATACGTGCTTCCCACACTTACCTGGTTGCTCGGCACATGGAGCCAGCGCGACAACCACGGCAGCCTGATGGCTCCTTGTGATCTGCAAAGCGCCATATCGTTTCGATCAGGTGGTGAGTACTCCTCTGCGACCAGCATCGGGCGCTATACGCTGACAGCCGGCCGCCTGCTTCTCTGGGGAAGAATCGATATCGACGTGGATGCCGGCGAGGATCGCTCGCACATCGCCGAGCGAGCTACCAACACCCTGCACTGGCTGAGCGACACGGCGATGCTGCGTGAGGGAATGGCACTGTTCCGCTGTGACAAGGCCGCCAATAACTGGAAACGGGTTCGATGATGCACCGTCTGCTGGCTCTCTCAGCCCTCATCGCGTCGCCTGCTGCAGGCGCGCTTCGTGGTGCCGTGGACCTGGTTGATCCCTTCATGGGTACAGCGGGCGACCGCGGGCAACTCTCGCCGTCGGCGGCAGCTCCATTTGGCATGATCCAGCTCGGACCCGATACCGACCCCGCCAACCACCAGGGCTATGAGCGTGGGGCCTCGTCACTGAGAGGATTCTCACAGACGCGGGCGCAAGGCGTGGGGTGCCATGGTGGCGGCGGTGACCTGCTGACCAGCATGACTTATGCCGGAGATCCCGACGTATCGCCCCTCGATCGCAGGAGCGAACGGGCCGGAGCAGGTTGGTATCACGTGCGCTACGGTCGAACCCCGATTTCAGCCGACCTCGCTGCGGGGCAGTCGGTGTCGATCAGCCGTTTCACTGCGTCGCGTGCCGGTGTCATGATGGTTCGTATCGATCCGCGGCACAGCTATGCCAAGCATATCGAGCACGAGTGGGAGTCTTCTGATCCGGCAGATCTGCGTCTCCGCCTTGCGAATGCGACCGTCTGCGGCAAGGGCGTGTACCGACTGGCTATAGCGGCGCGGCTGAGCCTTAAGGGGCACCCCGTGCAGCAGGCAGGCACGTTGGACCGCGACGGCGTTCTCCAGGTCGAACTCCGAGTCCAGAAGGGTGACCGGATCGAGTTGCGCGTCGCCGTCTCCACCGTCGATCCCGCATCCGCCAAGGCGACGATGCAACGCGAGCTCGGCGCTTTGACGCTTGAACAGCTGCGCACCCGGACAAGGCGGGATTGGCAAGCCAGATTGTCGCGAGTTGAGTTCAAGGCGGCGCCTGACCGCCGCGCCCTTTTCTACACCTGTCTGTTTCGTGCCTTGCAATGGCCCGCCCGGATCGACGACGCTGTGGGTGCGTACCGCGGCAGTGACGGCAAGGTGCGGCAGGTACAAGCCGGGCACCATCGTTACTCGGGCTGGTCGTTATGGGACAATTACCGCACTCAGATGCCGCTGGTTGCCTTGGTCGCGCCCGACATCGGCAGTGATGTAGCGGATTCGCTGGTCGAACTATTTCTTGCCGGCAAACCACAATGGGCAGGGCCAACCGAGCCATTCTTGAGTGTGCGGACCGAGCATGCGGGGATCGCTTTGCTCGACCTGTACCGCAAAGGCCTCGGACAGATCGATCCTGTTGCGGCCTTGCCAGCAATGGTCGAGGAGACCGCTCGCCTTCCACAAGCCACACCAGACGAGCGCCTAGAACTGGCCTATGATCAATGGGCCGTAGCCGAACTGGCGTCCGATCGCGGTCAGGCTCAGCTAGCCCGCACATTTGCGGCACGTTCGCTGGAATATCGGACCCTTTGGAACGATGTGTTTCGCGACTTAGGACCGGATGCGGATACAGTTAAGGCGCGCGGGCTTTATCAGGGTACGTTGTGGCAATACCGTTGGGCGCCGGTCTTTGATCTTGATTGGATTCGAAACAAAGCGCTTGGCCACGCCCGCTTCGCTGTCGAACTTAGCCAGTTTTTTGATCGTGACCTTTTCAACATGACCAATGAGCCGGACATCCACGTGCCATTCCTGTTCGCCTTGGCTGGAGACCATATGCGGATGGATCAATTGATTGCCCACCTCCGCGACGAACCGATCGACCATTGGTATGAGAACCAGGGTAAGTACGATCGACCGTTTCATCAACGGAGCTTCTCACGGTTGGGTTTTGCCGAGGGAATGGACGATGACGGTGGAGCCATGTCAGCCTGGTACGTCTGGGCCTCACTTGGTCTATACCCGCTTGTCCCTGGGAAACCATTCTACCTGCTGAGCAGACCGGCACAGGCTTTCATCCGCCTGCATCTCGCATCCGGTCGCAACATGACCATCACGCAAGACGTACATCGTGAAGCGATGGAAGCACCGTCACTAAATGGCAAGGCGTTGCTCCAGCGATCTCTGCGTCATGGACAGCTGCTAGATGGCGGGCGGATTGCATGGTGACATGTCCTACCTGTTTCCTGCTGCCTCATTGTGCGGAAAAGCTCCTGATCAGTTAGCTGAACGAGCGTCTGGTTTCGGGAGGCAGGAAAGGACGCGTAAATGTCCACAACTGGGTCTTCGCTTGCTCTTGTCGAGCGGACGGGCAACTCAGGCTGCGCGATGACCCATCATTTCACCCAGAGGCTCCGTCAAACCAAATGCACCAGCTGTTTGAGAAGCCGAGTAGGGTAGGGCAGGGGCATGCCTCGCCCGCGCAAACCAGCCTCGCCGTTCCGCTACTTCAACTCGTCGCCCGAGGTGATCCGGCTGGTGGTGTTGATGTATGTACGCTTTCCGCTCAGCCTGCGGAATGTGGAAGACCTGCTGTTCGAGCGCGGGATCGACATCTGCCACGAAACGGTGCGGCTGTGGTGGAACAGATTCGGCCCGCTGTTCGCCAGCGACATCCGCCGCCAGCGGGTGAGCCACATGCGGGGCTATCGCCACTGGCGCTGGCATCTGGACGAGATGTACGTGAAGCTGAACGGCGAGATGGTCTACCTGTGGCGGGCTGTCGATCACGAGGGTGAGGTGCTGGAGAGCTTCGTCACCAGGACGCGTGACAAGACAGCCGCACTTGCCTTCATGAAGAAGGCGCTGAAGCGTCACGGCTCGCCTCACGCTATCACCACCGATGGCCTGCGCAGCTATGGCGCTGCCCTGGATGAACTGGGTTGCCGCGACCGGCAGGAGGTCGGCCGCTGGGCAAACAACCGGGTGGAAAACAGCCACCTGCCGTTCCGACGACGAGAGCGGGCGATGCTGCGGTTCCGGCAGATGAAGACGCTGCAGAAGTTCGCCTCCGTCCACGCCAACGTGCACAACCACTTCAATCTGGAACGCCACCTCACCGACCGCCAGACCTACCGGGAGCGACGCTCCGCTGCACTGGCGGAGTGGCAGGTGCTTGGCAGCTAGGCTGCCGCTTTCAAAGACCGCCGTGCATCATGTGGAGAGCGGTTCGCTTTAGACTGACAGCACCGTCGTCTCCGATGCCAGCGAGATAAGCCGCGCCTCAGGTCGCCGCGCCTCCGATGCTCTCAAATCCTTGCCCGATCGTCTCAAGCTCTCGGCAGGCGGGACGCGCGCAGGCATATCCTCGGCATGACCGGGCAGCTTCAGCCTCACATCGACATCGCCCTCCGTCACGGCCGCGAGGGCTCTCACCCGACCACCATTCCCCGACTAGAGATCGGCGTCGGCCAAGCGACCGAAGGTACGTCACCCTGCCTCTACCGCTCGATGATCTGCTTCATCCTGCAGGGGGCCAAGCACGTGGCCATCCACGACAACCTTCTCCGCTACGACCCGGCACAGTATCTCGTCAGCGCGCTCGACCTGCCACTGAACGGGCAGATTCACGATGACGAGGACGGCCGCCCCTATGTTGCGGTGTCGCTGACCCTCGACCCTGCGCTGCTTGCAGAGATCGCCGCGACAATGCCCGCGATCCGCGATACCGACACGCCCGGCAGCGGGATCACGCTCAACCCAATGACTCAGACGCTGTGCGACACGCTGCTACGCCTGCTGACTTTGCTCGACGCACCCGACGACATTCCGGCTCTGGCTCCGATGGCCGAGCGCGAATTACTTTATCGTCTCCTGCAAGGGCCGCAGGGTCGGCTGCTGCGCCACATCGCCCGACCCGAGGGCGCGCTCGGCCGCATCCGCCGCGCGGTGGAGTGGATCCGCGATCACCGCGACACCCGCCTCAGGATCGACGCACTGTGCGACGTCGCCGGTATGAGCCGGGCGAGCCTCCACCGCCACTTCGTAGCGCTGACAGGTCTCAGTCCGATCCAGTATCAGAAGCAGTTACGACTTCAGGAGGCGCGCCAGTTGCTGCTCGCCGGCGATCGCACTGCCTCCGATGTCGCCTTTGCTGTTGGTTATGAAAGTTCATCCCAGTTCAGCCGTGAGTATCTTCGCCAGTTCGGGGCGCCCCCGGTGCGAGATATGCGACAGCTCCGGCACTCGATCGGCAGTTTGGCGGTCAACTAGGCTGATCGCTTCTTAGATTTCGATCCCCTCTCAATTTTATAGACCATCATCGTTTATGGAACAGCCGACGACCGTCCGACGCGCGCTGATGCTGGCTGTACGACTCCTTCGTAGAACATGAATGTACGTCTGGAATCGGGAAGGGACGAAGATAGCGCGAATGACCGCTTGTGGGTCTTGGCCGGCAATGTGGTTGACTTGGCGTTGTCCGTCGCCGTCAATTTTTCTGCGTGTCGGGCATCACTCGTTGCATGAATTGATCGAATAACGGAACCGTGAAGGCGGTGTCGCCATGCGCAGGGCTGAAGAGCATGCCCTTGGCGATCAGGCTGTTTCGGGTCGGCGCCACCGAGGAGACCTTGACCTTAAGCTGATCGGCGACGTCACCGGAACGATGCGGTCCAGGGCCGAGCGCTGCCATAGCACGCAGATACCGTTTCTCGGCGGGTGTCAGCCGATCGAAGCGCACGCGAAAGAAGCTGGCGTCCAGCTC
This sequence comes from Sphingomonas sp. GM_Shp_2, assembly GCF_026540875.1. Lineage (NCBI taxonomy): Bacteria > Pseudomonadati > Pseudomonadota > Alphaproteobacteria > Sphingomonadales > Sphingomonadaceae > Sphingomonas > Sphingomonas sp. GM_Shp_2. Next base: position 5,428 of record NZ_JALNUQ010000037.1, on the reverse strand, counting down.
AGCAAGCGCGGCCGCGCGGGCCATATCGACATCAGCCGCCGTGATCGGCGATGCGTCGGCAACCTCCCAGCTATGCTTACCCCATTCCTGCAGGAAATAGGGATAACCCTGCGTATCTCCCACAATGGCCGTCACTGCTTCGGGTGTAATTGCCTCTTCTTCCCGCTCGACGGGAACACGGATAGCGGCTGCCGCTGCGGCTTCGTCGAGGGGGCCGAGGCTGACGAACTCAAAGAGACGTTCGGCATAGGATTTTGCGCGGCCCATCTGACCCAACAGCTGCGGCAAGCCGGCGCCGACCAGGGTTACCGGCAACCGGAGTTGGTTTGCCCGGTGCAAGGCGCTGATAAGGGCTGCAAGCTGCTCCTCGGCAACATATTGCAGTTCGTCGATCATCAGGACAACTGCAGTTTCCCGTTCGCGCGCAGCTTCGCCAACGGCGACCATCAGGTCTGCTAGGTCTAGATCAAGATCGCCCGAATCTGCCAAACCGGGTTCCGGCTCGAGATCAAGGGCAATCTCAAAATCATCATATTTGAGCTTGAGCTTGGCAAAGCCGGCCAGTGCGCGCAACGCGTGCTTCACGCCTGCACCGGCACGCGCGGTTCGATCGAGCCGCAGCAGCCCCGCGCGCAGCGATGGGGCAATCAGCGCTGGCAGCGAACGGTTCTCCGGTGCCTCGATCGTCACGGCAAGCATCCGCTCAGCTTCTACCGCTTCACGCACTGCTCCCAGCAGCACCGTCTTGCCCACTCCACGAAGGCCGTAGAAGATGGTAGAGCGTGCTGGACGACCAGCACGGATGCGATCCAGTGCGATAAGGGTGCGCTCAAGGAGCGGCTCACGCCCGGCGAGTTCGGGTGGCGGTGTGCCAGCACCAGGGGCGAATGGGTTGCGGCGCGGGTCCATAGCGAGGTTATGGTATGTTATCGATTTTCTGTAAACCTCTATAAGATCACTTTATCCGTGTGCAGTTACATCAACTGTGCCTTCGGCTGTCAGCACTAAATTCCTCCACTGCAGCCACGTTTCGCCATTCATGAACTCCCAACGGGTATCAAGTGTGGGCGCAGCGCGGAGGTGAATGTCGATATTACGGGAGGCCGCGCGTGGCGTATTAACACGATCCACATACAATTCGGGAACGGGGGCGGGATGCAAACGATGCTCATCATGATCGCCAGCCTATTCATACCGCTCCCGGCGATCCTGGCGTTGGCATACAGCTTAACCCTTCTGAATGTCCGCAGTGGCGGCGGGGTCGACTGACGGCACAGAGAATGCAGTAACTAGCAGAGCTACCCCCCTATATTTCCCGGATAGTTGACGCTCGACCTGCGCAATAAGGGCGCGGACGGGAAAGTGAGGGGAAGCGACGTGATGCAGATGGCCATGATCGTGGCCGCGTTTATATGCGTGCCTCTCCCCTTTATGATCGTTCTCAGCCGCACGATGTCCCTGCTCGATGGCGGCCCCAGCCTTCATGCTTTCGCGGCCTACCATGACACCATCCACGCGGCGAGCGCGCCCACAGGGATGGCACTCGCCATGCGCAGCGCCAGTCACGATAAACTCAAACCCACGAATTAGCGCCGGATCAATTATCCGCGGTCAATGGGGACAACTCCACACAGCCATCGCATACACAGGCGGCTTGGCGGTGACATGAATTGGATCGGCACTCATGCTGAGACCTCGGCCCATATCGCCGGCAGTCGCTCCCGAAGCGTTGACGCGATCCGGTTCGATCGACTGACAGAAGATCACGGCTGCTCAATCGCGATCGGCCGAGCCGCTTTGCTGCTGGGCCATCCCTCGATGCACTGACTACAGCCCCACTCGATCATACTGAGCGTCACAAGCTGTTAGCGCGGTATCATTTACGACGATAACCGTCTTAGTAGATGAGAATGCGGGGTAGGTATGAGGATCGTTGCGGAAATAGTTGCTTGCTGGATTCTGGCGTCGGTCCCGATGGGAGTCGTGTTTGGTCGTGCCATGGCCGCAGGGCGGGTTTTCCACTGGCGTTGACAACTACCGTGTCCCTCCGCCCGAGAACAAGCAGACGATCGGATCAAGACGATGGCATCTAAATCCTGGAGCGAGGACGCAGTACTCTGTGTCATCGTGGGCACCAGCGATGATCGCCGACGCGAGGTCCCGAATCTGTCCGGCACGCTGGGCCAACTCGTCGACGCGGCATGCGCATTCTACGCGGAGGAAAGTGTCCTCATCCGCATCTCGACCGGCGAAACGTACGAGGGAGATGCGATCGGCGCACTGTCCAAGCGTCGATCACAAGAGGCGAACACCACGACCCCAGTCTTGCCGATGCGATAGAGAACCGGCCAAAATCACGCGAACACCCAAGCAACCTCGGACCAGCGCCAGGGCCTCGCGTTGCCAGGACGTGACTAGGGTCAGGACTCGTTGATCACAGCCAGAAGATAACGGTCGCAGCAAGCGCGACGGCGGAGAAGAATGCGGTTGGACAGCGGTCGTAACGGGTTGCGACGCGGCGCCAGTCTTTGAGGCGTCCGAACATGATCTCGATGCGGCTGCGTCGCCGATAGCGCCGCTTGTCGTATCTGACCGGCTCATTGCGGGATCGTCTGCCCGGGATGCAGGGCTGGATGCCTTTGGCTTGTAGAGCGTCCCTAAACCAGTCGGCGTCGTAGCCGCGATCACCCAGTAACCACTGCGCTTTTGGCATGTCATCGAGCAGCGCTGCCGCGCCGGTATAATCGCTGACCTGGCCGGCCGTCATGAAGAAGCTCAAGGGTCGGCCGTTCGCATCGGCAATGGCATGGAGTTTGGTGTTCATGCCGCCTTTGGTGCGGCCGATCAAACGGCCGAGATCCCCCTTTTTACCCGCAGGCTCGAGGCCGTGCGGTGTGCCTTCAAGTAGGTGGCGTCGATCATCACCGTCTTCGGCTCGGCTCCCGCTGACGCAAGCCCCTCCATCATCCGCGTGAACACGCCCGCCGCGCCCCAGCGCTTCCACCGGTTGTAGAGCGTCTTGTGCGGCCCGTAAGCGCTGGGCGCATCGCGCCACCGCAGCCCATTGCGGTTCACGAACACAATGCCGCTCAACACTCGCCGATCGTCAACGCGTGGTTTGCCGTGGCTCTTGGGGAAGAACGGCCGCAGCCGCTCCATCTGGTCGTCCGTCAGCCAAAACAGGTCGCTCATACCGGTCTCCTTGCGGAGCCTGAATCAGATCGCGACGCTCCCATCAATGGGTCCTGACCCTAGGCGAGGAACTGCCCGACCATGCGCGCCCGACTTGGTGCGAGACGGTGCGCACGGCGCTTGTCTGGCTCGCACTGTGGCTGGTGCCCGTCGCCGCACTGCTGATCGCGCTCGGTCCGGACGACGTGTTCAGCCGCATTGCGACTTTCTTCTCGACGATGGCGATGGTGACGTTCGGGGGTGCCTATGCCGTCCTCGCCTATGTCGCGCAGCAGGCCGTTGATACCTACGGATGGCTGGGGCCGAAGGAGATGCTCGACGGGCTCGGCATGGCGGAGACGACGCCGGGACCACTCATCATGGTCTTGCAATTCGTGGGCTTCCTCGGTGCGTATCGCGACTCCGGCACGCTGTCGCCGCTGCTCGCTGGCACGCTGGGTGGCGTGCTGGCCACGTGGGTCACGTTCGTGCCGTGCTTCCTGTGGATCTTCCTCGGCGCGCCATTCATCGAGCGGTTGCGCGGCCATGCCGCGGTCGCGGGCGCGCTGTCCGCGATCACCGCCGCGGTCGTCGGGGTGGTGCTCAACCTCGCCATCTGGTTCGCGCTGCACACGCTCTTTCGGCAGACGATCGCGGTCACGGCAGGCCCGTTGCGCTTCGACGCGCCGGTGCTGGCCAGCATCGATCCGGCTGCGCTCGTGCTGTCGCTGGGAGCCGCCTATGCGATCTTCATGACGCGTGCCGGGGTCATCACGACGCTGCTGGCAACCGCAGCGACCGGCCTGGCTCTGCATTTCCTCGGTGTGATCGCCTGATGCGCGTCCCCAAGGTGTGCGTCGCCCTCGCGGCAATGGGGTGGTGTACGCCCGTTGCAGCGCAAGTGACGGTGTCGGGTACGTCGCGGATTCGCGCGGAAACGATCGACGGACAGGCGCGCGCCGGTTTCAACTAGAGCGATACGCTGCTGAACCTGCGCACGACCGTTGCGGCGCAGTACGAGGACGGCCCGGTCAAGGTCGTGGGCGAGCTGTGGGACAGCCGTGTCTACGACGACAACCGCGGCACACCTCTGTCGACAGGCGATGTGAACGCCCTCGAATTGGTGCAGGCCTATGTCGAGTGGCGGCCTCGCGCGCCGTTCGGCGACGGCACCGGCGGCATGATCCAGGCAGGACGCTTCCTGCTCAATATCGGTTCGCGCCGGTTGGTGGCAGCCGACGATTATCGGAACACCACCAACGGCTATACGGGCATCCGTGCCGACCTGGGTTGGCGAGGCGGTTGGAAGTCCACCTTTCTCTATGTCCTGCCGCAACAACGTAGGCCGTACGATCTGTCGTCGCTGCGAAGAAACGCCGTTGCGCCGGATTATGAAGGCTTCGATCTCGTCCTTTGGGGCGGGCTGCTCAGTCGCGCGAACACCATCGGTCGCGCGATGGTCGAAACCTCGTTCGTCCATCTCGGCGAACGCGATCGGGCCGGGCGTCCGACCCGTGATCGTTCGCTCAACACCGCGTCTGCTCGCATCATCGCCGATCCCGTCGCCGGCGGAATCGACTATGAGGTCGAGCGCATTGTTCAACGCGGGGAGATTTCGAGCAGCCTGGCCGCGAACGCCGCGCGACAGAAGGTCGCCGCCTGGTTCCTCCACGGAGACGTCGGCTATACCTTTCGGGGAGGATGGAAGCCGCGGATCGCGTTGGAATATGACCATGCCAGCGGCGATCGTGCGGGCGGAGACTATGGACGCTTCGACACGCTGTTCGGTATGCGCCGCGCCGATCTCGCGCCCGCCGGCCTGTACAACGCCATTATCCGCAGCAATCTTGTCAGCCCAGGGGTCCGCATCGAAGCGACACCCGGCAAGCGGACCGATCTCATGGGATCGCTCCGCCCGTTCTGGCTGGCGGCCCGGCAGGACGCCTTCTCATTCACCGCGGTGCGCGACGCGACCGGGTGGGCGGGATCGTTCGCGGGAACGCAAGTTGACGGCCGCGTCCGTCATCAGGTGTCGAAGTCGCTTCGGTTCGAGGTCGATGCCGTCCTGCTCGCGAAGGGGCGCTTCCTGCGCACGGCACCAAACGCACCGCCCGGTCGATGGACAAAATATGTGTCGCTGAATGCGATGGCGAGTTTCTGAAAGGGGGTGCCGGATGGTCGAAGGTCCACATGATCCGTCATGTCTCCGGCATCCTTCCTAAAGGAGGGATTTAGAGGGCTATGGCGTAGACATAGT
>NZ_JALNUQ010000036.1:0-42034 GCF_026540875.1 Sphingomonas sp. GM_Shp_2 | reverse complement strand
CTGTCGGGCCCTGCGGCACGGGGCAGCCGATCGCCCCGCCGTCCCCATCCTACGCTTTTGGCAGGCCAGCCCAATCGCCAGCACGGTGGTCATACCTCTGCCCCCGAACACTCCTTCCGAGATGGCGGCCCGCCGGAATTGCCGGTCGCAAGCGCGCCTCTGCCGATTATCTTCAAGGGACCAACATCATGCAGGGAGGATCGCCATGCCCGTGAGCCACCGGCCTTTGCCCGTCCGCCTCTCCGATCTGCACGGCGATGCGCGACTGGCGGCGCTGCACGCCCGTGCCGCACGCGCAACGGCGGAATGGCGGCGGCGCGAGGCACGCGCCCGCCAGTTCGGCATCTTCGCCCGGTTGCTGCCGCCCGGCTGGTAGGGGCTTACCCGTCCCGCCCCGGCAACGGGATGGCGGTGCTGCACTTGATCTCCTCCATCGCGAACGCCGCGCTCACATCGGTCAGGCGGACCCGCTCGATCAGCCGCTTGTACGCCCGGTCATAGGCCTGGATGTCGGCCACCCGTATCTTGATCAGATAATCGGTCTCGCCCGCCATCCGGTAGAATTCCACCACCTCGGGCAGGTCGCGGACCGCGGCCGAAAACTCCGCCAGCCACGCCGCCGAATGCTCCGCGGTACGCACGCTGACGAACACGGTCATGCCTGCATCCAGCTTCGCCGGATCGAGCAGTGCGACGCGTGCCCGTATATAGCCTTCGTCCTCCAGCCGCTTGATCCTCCGCCAGCAGGCATTGTGCGACAGGTGCACCCGGTTGGCGACCTCCGCCACTGACAGCGTCGCGTCCCGCTGCACCTCATCGAGAATGGCGAAGTCGATCTTATCAAGATTGGCGGTCATGACGGTAAGAATATCCCAATGCTCGGCCCAAATCGAGCAAAGTTTGGGAGGTTTTTACGGTGCAATCGAGATACACTTCGGCGCATGCTGATGCCCCTCGCCGCGCTGCCCCCCTCCTGCCCGCTTGCCGAAACGCTGGGCGTCATCGCCACCGAACGCCCGGACGATCGCGGCTTCGTCGATGCCGCACTCGCCATCATCGACCGCGACCGGCGGCGCTGCCCGGAAACGCCACTGCTCACGCTGCACCTGCCCGCGACGCCGGGCATCGACCTGTATCTGAAGGACGAATCCGCCCACCCGACAGGCAGCCTCAAGCACCGCCTGGCCCGGTCGCTGTTCACCGCCGGCCTTGTTGCCGGGGTCATCCGCTGCGACACGCCGTTGGTCGAGGCGTCATCGGGCTCGACCGCGGTGTCGGAGGCCTATTTCGCCCGTCTTCTCGGCCTCCCCTTCCATGCGGTCATGCCGGTCGGCACCTCGGTGGCAAAGGTCCGCGCGATCGAGGCGCAGGGGGGCCTGTGTCACCTCGTCGCGCCGCACGCGCTTTATGCCGAGGCCGCATCGCTGGCCCGGGCGCAGGGCGGCGTCTATCTCGATCAGTTCACCAATGCCGCACGCGCGACCGACTGGCGCTGCGACAATATCGGCTCCGCCATCCTTCAGCAGATGGCGGGCGAACCCCATGCGCTCCCCGCCTGGATCGTGGCGGGCGCCGGCACCGGCGGCACCGCCGCCACCATCGGCCGCCACCTGCGCTACCGTGGCCTTTCCACCCGGCTATGCGTCGCCGATGTCGAACACAGCGCCTTTTTCGAGGGGTATCGCGACGCCGATCCCGATGCCACCGCCGATCGCCCGTCGCGGATCGAAGGGGTCGGACGCCCTCGCGTCGAACCCTCCTTCCTGCCCGGCACCGTCGACCGGATGATGAAGCTGCCCGATGCCGTCTCGATCGCGGGCATGCGTATCGCGGGCGATCTGCTCGGCCGCCGCGTCGGTCCCTCGACCGGGCTCAACTTCGTCGCCACCGCGCTGCTCGCCACCCAGATGCACGCCGCCCGGCAGTCGGGATCGATCGCCACCATCCTGTGCGATGCGGGCGATCGCTACGCCGAATGCCATCAGAACCGCGACTGGCTGGCGCGGCAGGGCCTTGCCACCGCGGTCGATACTGCCGAAATGAAGCTGCGTACCGCCCTGTTGCGGCGGCCTTGAGGAGCGTTCATGTCCCCCAATCCCCTGCTTGCCGACCACGACCTGCCCGATTTCGCCGCGATCCGCCCCGAACATCTCGTTCCCGCCGTCACCGGTCTGATCGAACAGGGCCGCGCCGCCGCCGATGCGATTGCCGGCTCCAACATCCGTGACTTCGACAGCGTCGTTCTCGCCAGCGAGCGGGCGGGCTTTGCCCTGGCGCGCGGCTGGTCACCCGCCGGGCATCTCCATGCCGTCGCCGACACGCCCGAATACCGCGCCGCCTATGCGCAGGCGCAGACCATCCTTGCCGAATATGGCATGGAAGCCGCGCAGGACGCCCGCCTCTATGCGGCCTATGCGCTGGTCGATGCGACGGGCCAGTCCCCCGCCGCCGAACGTGCGGTCGAACTGGCGTTGCGCGATTTCCGCCTCGCCGGCGTCGCGCTGGAGGACGAGGCCAAGGCGCGGTACCGCCAGATCGGCGTCGAGCTGAACCAGCTTGCCACCGAGTTCAGCAACGCCGTGCTGGACGCCACGGAAGCGTGGAGCGAGCACGTCACCGACGAGGCACTGCTGGACGGCCTGCCGGACACTGCCAAGGCGATCCTTGCCTCCTATGCCGCGGAAAAGGGTCTGGACGGCTGGCTCGTCACCTTGCGCGAACCCAGCGTGCAGGCGGTTTTGACCCATGCCCGCGACCGCGACCTGCGCGCCCGCCTGTACCGCGCCTATGCCACCCGCGCGTCCGACCAGGCGGCTGATACCAGCTTCGACAACGGCCCCCGGATTGAGCGTATCATGGCGCTGCGTCATGAGGCGGCGCAACTGCTCGGCTTCTCCGATGCCGCGGCGCGTTCGGTGGAAACCAAGATGACGCAGTCGGCGGACGAGGCGCTGGCCTTTCTCGCTGATCTCGCCCGCCGCGCCCGCCCGCTGGCCGAGGCCGAACTGGCCGAAGCTCGCGGGTTCGCCGCCGAGCGGTTCGGCATCGCCGAGCTGATGCCATGGGATACGGCCTTCGTTGCCGAGGCACTGCGCCGCGAGCGCTACGGCGTCGACCGGGAGGCGATCCGCGCCTATTTCCCGCTGCCCCGCGTGATGCAGGGTACCCGCGCCTTGATCCGTCGCCTGTTCGATGTCGAACTGGTCGAGCGGGACGACGTATCGACCTGGCACGCCGATGTCCGCTTCTACGATGTGGTGGATGCCGCCGGTGCGGTCGTCGCCGGCGTCTATCTCGATCTCCACGCCCGCGCCGGCAAGCGTGGCGGCGCCTGGATGGACGTGTGCCGCCCGCGCTTCCGCGATGCGGATCGCTTCCACCGACCCGTCGCCTATCTCACCTGCAACTTCCCGCCCGCCACCGCCGATGGCCCCGCCCTGCTCGCGCACGGCGACGTGGTGACGCTGCTCCATGAATTCGGCCACGTTCTCCATCATCTGCTGACCGAGGTCGATCTGCCCTCGATCGGCGGCATTTCGGGCGTGGAATGGGACGCGGTTGAACTGCCCAGCCAGTTCATGGAGAATTTCGCCTGGGACCGCGCCACCCTGGCGGAGCTTTCCGGCCATGTCGCCACCGGCGAGCCGCTGCCCGACGCCATGTTCGCACAGATGCTCGCCGCACGTCGTTTCCAGGCCGGGCTGTTCCTGCTGCGGCAGATCGAATTTGCCATCTTCGACCTGCGCCTCCACCGCGATTACGATCCGGCCACTGGCGCGCGGGTCATGGAGGTGCTGGACGCCGTGCGATCTGAGGTGGCGGTGATCGTGCCCCCCGCCTGGAACCGCTTCCCCCACGGCTTCTCGCACATCTTCGCCGGGGGCTATGCCGCCGGCTATTACAGCTATCTCTGGGCCGAACTGCTCTCGGCGGACGCCTTCGCCGCCTTTGCCGAAGAGGGTCAGCCGGCCGGCGAACGCTTCCGTCGCGAGGTGCTCGCACGGGGTGCAAGCCGCAGCGCCAGCGACAATTTCCGCGCTTTCCGCGGCCGCGCGCCGGAGCCGGATGCGCTGCTCCGCCACCACGGCCTGGCCGCCTGATCGCGGGGCGACGGGGCAGGCGATCGACGCCTGCCCCGCTTCGCTCAGAGTCCGTTTGGAATGCGCTGTGAGCGGATTTCGCGGTGCCAGCCCGCTCCCCCACCCGACCTCCCACAGAGTATCCTTGATGGGAGGTCGGGTGGGGGGGCGGGCTGGCACCGCCTGAAATTGGCTCTTCCGCCAATTTCCAAACGGACTCTCAGACCCCAACGTCCAGCAACGGTCCCGTCCCGTTGAACCGCCCCGCCTGGTAATCGCGGATCGCGTCCGAAATCTCCTCGCGGGTCGTCATCACGAACGGTCCATGCGCCACCACCGGCTCGTCGATCGGATCGGCATGCCCGAACAACAGCACCGCACCCGACGCGCTGCGCACCGTGATCACCTCGCCATCATCGGCAAAAGTCGCCAATTGCCACGGCGCCACCGTGTCGCCGCCGACCTCGACCGATCCCGCCACCGTGTAGAACAGCACGCTGCGCCCCCGCGGCGCCGGCAACGTGATCGCCGCCCCCGCCGCCAGCCTCACCACCGCCAGCATCACCCCCGTCAGCGAGCGGATCGGCCCCTCGGCCGCCCCATACGCCCCCGACACCAGCGCCACACTGCCGCCCTCCACCGTCAGCACCGGGATCGCATCGCCCTGCAACCCGGTATAGCGCGGCGCCGTCATCTTCAGCCGCGACGGCAGGTTCACCCAAAGCTGCAATATCTCCAGCGCCCCGCCCTCGCGCTTGAACGCCGGCGGCGACACCTCCGCATGGATCAGCCCGGACCCCGCCGTCATCCACTGCACCCCGCCCGCCTCGATCACGCTCTGGTGCCCGCCCGTATCGTGATGCGCCAGACTACCCGACAGGATGAAGGTCACCGTCTCGAACCCGCGATGCGGATGCGGTCCGAACGGCAATCCGCCATTGTTCGGTGCATAGACCTGTGGTCCGTGATGATTGAGGAACAGGAAGGGATCGACCTGCGCCAGTCCGGGTCCCGGCACCGGCCGCCGGGTGACGAGGTCGCCGATATCGTCGCGCAGCGCGGAATGGGTGGCGGTCAGCGATCGATCATGGGTCATGGGCAAACTCCTTGGGGGGGGGCCGGAGCTACTGCGCCGCCGGCCGCGCGGTGCGCAAGTCGTCGGCCCTGGCCTGCGCCGCGTCGCGCACCATGCACCAGCGCGCCCGTTCGTCTTCGGCATCGGCCAGCGCCCGGTGTCGCGGCGGCCCTTCCCGGCGCACCTCGACCAGCGTCATCACATCGTACACCGCCTGATCGAGCGCGGGCTGCGCCAGTACCGGCGCCAGGATCGCCCGCGCCGTCTCGCCTTGCGCCTCCTCGGTATCGCGCAGCCGCAACGTGTGCCGCGGCAGGCCGGCGGCCCGCAACAGCGCGCTCAACCATTTGCCATCCCAGGACGGTGCACTTGCCAGCAGGTCATGGCCGGCCAGCACCGCCACCATCCGCTGCGCCACGACATCGTGCGCCGTACCCTCGGCGGCGAGCATCGCGCGTGAGATATGATGGATCGCCTCGGCCTCGTCGTCCCAGTCGTCCCAGCCGGGCGCAGGCCGGATCAGATGCGCCTCGCTGCCGCCATCCTCGAACACCCATCCGACCTCGATCGGATAGCCATGCTTGTTCAGCGAGGATGCCTCGAAATCCAGAAACACCAACATGGCCGGTTCAACGCACCGGCAGGGCATTCGGCGCCGCGTCAGGCGGCGGCGGGCACCTCTGCGATCACCAGACCGGTATTGGCACCACGCGCGGTGCGCCCGGCATTGATGCTGTCGACCATCAATTCATACTGATCGGCCGAATAGCCCGCCGCCAGGAACCGGCGCACCTCATGCGGGGCCACGGTATAACCATGATGCCAGCTCAGCACCGCCATCCGGCGCAGCGCCTCGAGCTGCGGGTCGGCCAGCCGCGGATTGTGCCGCTCGCCGAACAGCGCACCCATCGCCATCGCCAGCCGGCCGGGCGACCGCAGCGTCGCGATCCGGTCCTTCTGCGCCAGCGCCACCACCTGCCATTCCAGCGCCGACAGGCTCGCTGCACGCGGGGCCGGCGCAGGCGCCTTTACCGGCCGCGTCACCGCCGCACGCGCCATTGCCGGGCCGCCCAGTTCCGAAAAGCCGAGATATGCCATGCCCATCACTCCCTGCACATGGCCGGCCGCACCCGCCGAGCCGCAGCCCGGCGGCGTCCGTCACGCCGACCGTTGACCAAAATCCCAAGATGGTCCGCCGCGATCGGCTGCGACCATCTTCTATACCAGCCGGTATAAAAGCGGCTGGCGGACCCGTCAACGGCTTTCTGTACCGAACGGTATTTTTGTTGGAAAGGCCCCCTGCGTCAGGCTGCGCCGATGCCCAGCTTCCGCTCCATCTCCTCCAGCGGCACGCCCTTGGTCTCCGGGAAATAGACCAGCACCACCACGAACTGCAGCGCCATCATCACGGCAAAGAACAGGAAGGGCAGGCTTGCCGACATCGCCGCCACCACCGGGAAGCCCGCCGCGATCACCGCGTCCAGCCCCCAATGGGTGGAGGCCCCGACCGCGCTGCCGCGCCCGCGCACGCCGGTCGGGAACACCTCGCTGATATATACCCAGATCACCGCCCCCGTGCTCGGCGCAAAGAAGGCGATGAAGCCGATCAGCGCCCACAGCACCAGATGCGCCGGCAGCATCCCGCCCATCGCCAGTCCGGCGACGCTCAGGCACACCGCCATCCCCGCCGATCCGATCAACAGCAGCGTCCGCCGCCCCAGCCGGTCGATCAGCAGCATACCGACCACGGTAAACAGCGCATTGACCAGCCCGATGATCACCGCCTGCATATCCGCGGACAGCGATCCCCCCGCCGCCGCAAAGATGTCGTTCAGATAATAAAGCAGTGCGTTGATGCCCGACAACTGGTTGAACCCGGCGACCAGGATCGCCAGCATGATCGGCTTGGAATGCCGCCGCCACGACAGGCGCTCGCCCCCCGGCTGTGCGGTCGCCGCCTGTTCCCCCGCCCGTTCGATGGCGTCGATCTCGCGGTCCACCTGCGCCGCGTTCATGCCGATCCGCCCCAGCGCATCGCGCGCCTCCGCTGTCGCGCCGCGTCCGACCAGCCAGCGCGGGCTGTTGGGGATGCGCAGCAACAACAGCAGGAAGACGACCGCGGGCACCGCACTCACCCCGAACTTCCACCGCCAGTCGCTAAGGCCCAAATCCATCGATGCGATGATCGCGTTCGACACATAGGCGAGCAGGATGCCCAGGATGATGTTGAACTGGAACGCCGCGACCAGCCCGCCGCGTTTGCTGGGCGGCGCGATCTCGGAGATATAGACGGGCGCCAGCACGGACGATCCACCGACCGCCAGTCCCGCGATTACCCGGAACAGCACCAGCGATCCCCAGTCCCAGGCGAGCCCGCAGCCGAGCCCCCCGACGACATAGAAGACCGCCAGCACGCGCAGCGTATTGCGGCTGCCGAACCGGTCGCCCGGAATCCCGGCGGTCAGCGCGCCGACCAGCGTGCCCCACAAGGCCGCTGACACGGTGATGCCCAGCCAGAAGGGATCGAGCCGGAAGGTCCGCACCATCGCCTCGGTGGTGCCGGAGATGACCGCGGTGTCGAACCCGAACAACAGGCCCGCGAGCGCCGCGGTGGCGATACAGGCGATCAGTCCGGGGTTCAGCAGCGATGGTTCGTCGGCCGAACCGCCGGTCGTTGGTGCCACCTGCATGCACTTAGTCTCCCGCTTCCACGCGCGTCCCGCCCGTGCGTCGCAGGCTTTTCTAGAGGCGGATCAGCGGCTCGGCCAGAGTGCCAGACTCGTTTCGACCAGACGGTCCAGCGCCTCGCGCGGCGCGCCCGATCCGGCCTGGACCGCCATGCCCTGCAGGATCGCATATAGATGGCTGGTCAGTCCTTCCGGGTCGATATGCGGCGGCAGGTCGCCGTCGCTGCGTGCCCGTTCGAACCGCTCCAGCAACATGCGGTGGGACGAGGCCCGCCGCGCCACCACCGCCTCGCGGATCGACTCCGCCTCGGGGCCACAGGCGACGCTGCTGATCACGCCCAGACAGCCATGGGGCTCGTCGCACCGCGTCTGCGCATCCACCGCTCCGCGCAGCAGCGCTTCCGCGACGCCGCGTGCCGTCGGCTGGTCGAGCGCGGCGCGGACATAGGCCATCTTCTCGGCCTCATACAGGTCCAGCGCCTTGTGGAACAACGCTTCCTTGTTGCCGAACGCGGCATACAGGCTGGGCTTGGTGATCCCCATCGCGCCGGTCAGATCGGCCAGCGACGCGCCGTCATATCCCTTGCTCCAGAACACGCGCAGCGCCTTGGCCAGGGCGGCATCGACGCAGAATTCGCGCGGCCGGCCCTTGGTCACGGTGCAGTCGGGAACGTCGGTCACAGTTTCCATAACGAGCGGTATATAAGTCTGCCCGGCGCCAAGTCCACCCATCGGCTTTTTTGCGGCGGCCGGGGGAACGCGGCGCACTCCATTCGTTCCTGCCGCGACTGCAAACGAAAACGGAGATCGGCATGAGCCTCGCATCGGCACTCGGACTGGGTGGCAAGAAGGTCCGCTACGCCATGGTCGGCCTGGGCGACATCACCCAGTCGGCAATGCTGCCCGGCGTCAAGCACACCGGCAATTCGGAGGTGACCGCGCTCGTCTCCGGCGACGCGGAAAAGCTCGCCAAGGTCGGCGACGCATACGGCGTGGAGGGACGGTATCGCTACGACCAGTTCGATGCGCTGATCGCGTCGGGCACGATCGACGCGATCTATATCGGCACCCCCAACTGGCGCCATGCCGAGTTCGCGGTTCCGGCGCTGAACGCCGGCATCCACGTTCTTTGCGAAAAGCCGCTGGAGGTTTCCGCCGAACAGGCCCGCGCGATCCTGGCGGCGGAAAAGGCGGGCAAGGCGAAGTTGATGACCGCCTATCGTCTCCATTTCGAACCCGCGACGCTGGACGCCATCCGCCGCATCCGCGCAGGCGAACTGGGCGACGTCCTCGCCTTCACCTCCTGCTTCGGCCAGATGCTCGACCCCGCCAACCACCGCGCCCATCACGGTATCGAGGCGGGCCCGCTGTTCGACATGGGCGCCTATCCGATCAACGCCATCCGCTACCTGTTCGGGGCGGAGCCGGTCGAGGTCGTCTCGGCGGTCGGCACCCGTCATCCGGAGGCCGGCTTCGGCGATCTGGATGACACGATCACCGTCACCTTGCGCCTGCCCGGCGACCGCTTCGCCCAGTTCGTCGTCAGCTATTATCTGAACGGCGTCGAGACGCTGACCATCGCCGGCACCAAGGGGTCGATCACGCTCAACCCGGCCTATACCTTCGGCAAGTCGCTCGAACAGATCCGCACCATCGGTCAGGATACCGAGCATCAGGTGTTCAAGGCGACCGACCAGTTCGGCGGCGAGATGAAGTATTTCTCCGACTGCATCCTGGAGGACCGCACGCCCGAGCCGGACGGCGAGGAGGGGCTTGCCGACATTCTGGTGATCGAGGCGGTCGTGAAGGCGCTGAAATCGGGCGGCCCGGTCGCGGTCGAGCCCCTCGCCCGCAGCCGCCGCATCGATCCGGACGCACAGGAACAGCGCCTGTCCCCCGTCTCGCCCCCCGAAACGGTCAACGCTGACAGCCCGACGCGCTGATCCACCTGCCCGGCGCCGCCCCTGCGCGGCGCCGGGCCTGCTCCTATATGGCTTGGCCGAGAAGGAGTGAATGATGACCGGCGACCCGCGGACCAAGACGGCCACCCTGTACCGCATGGTCATGCCCAAACATATCTGCCCGTTCGGCATCAAGGCGCTCGACCTGCTCCGCCGCCGCGGCTTCACCGTTGAGGATCGCTGGCTGACCACCCGCGCCGAGCAGGACGCGTTCAAGGCCGAGTACGACGTGAAGACCACGCCGCAAATCTTTATCGATGGCCGGCGGATCGGCGGCTATGACGATCTGCGCCGCCATTTCGCGCTGAAGGTCCGCGATCCCCAGGCGACGAGCTACACCCCGGTCATCGCGGTGTTCGCCGTCGCCGCGCTCATCGCGCTGGCAATCAACATGCTCACCGCCACCCCGTTGATCGGCCTCGTCGGGGCCGGTCGCTTCATTGCGGTGTCGATGATGCTGCTCGCCATGCTGAAGCTCCAGGATATCGAGCGGTTCGCGACCATGTTCATCGGCTATGACCTGCTCGCCCGCCGCTACCTGCCCTATGCCCATGCCTATCCGTTTCTCGAACTGGGCGCGGGCGCGCTGATGCTCGCAGGGGTGCTGCCGCTCGTCTCGATCCCCGTCGCCTTCGTCATTGGCGGCATCGGCGCCGTCTCTGTGTTCCGGGCGGTCTATATTGAGCGCCGCACGCTGAAATGCGCCTGTGTCGGCGGCAGCGGCAATGTGCCGCTCGGCTTCGTGTCGCTCACTGAAAATGTGATGATGGTGGTGATGGCACTGGCGATGACGCTCGCGATCTCGGGCGCTATTCCAATGAATTGAACGACTTGGCTGCCCGGCCTGTTCGATCCGCCCCGGCCGTAATATAGCCGCCGCGATACCGCCCGATTATTGGAGGAACAGATGCTCGCAATGCTGGCCCATGCCGCAGCGCTCGCTGCCGCGCAGGCGGCGGCATCTGCGCCCTGTCCCACGCCGCCGGCACCCCTGCCCGCCATGTTGTCCGGCTGGCGACAGAGTGCGCCGATCGCGGCGGCGGAAAGCACGCGCGGCGTGTCGCATGCCATGTTGCCGATCGGCACCTCGGTGCGCGCCACGCTGCATCCGCTCGCCGATCTCGCCTTCACCGTGCCACCGCCGCAAAAGGCGTCTCCCCCCGCCACCCAGGGCGGGCTGTTCGCCTTTGCCGTCACCCGCCCCGGCCGCTACCGCGTCGCGCTCGGCACCCCCGCCTGGGTCGATGTCGTCGCCGCGGGCCGCACCGCGACCGCCGTCGCGCACGGCCATGGCCCCGCCTGCTCGGGCATCCGCAAGATGGTGGATTTCGACCTGCGCGCCGGCCGCTACCTGCTCCAGGTCGCCGGCCATGAAGGCCCCGCGCTGACCCTGATGGTCACCCCCACGGCCTGACCCTGGGCAGTTCGTCCCTGGTCAGGTAGCGCGCCGACCGGTAATAGTCGCGCAACAACGCCGGCGGGTTCTGCGCCGGATCGGTCAGCCAGCGCGTATGCCAGGTCATGAACCACAGCCAGTCCGCCTGGGGCCCGAGCGTCGCCGGGTCCGGGATCGGCCCGTTCTCGTGCAGACAGATCGGCACGCTGGTCCCCACGATCGCCTTCACCTGCCCGAACATCGGCGCCAGGTTGCCGTGATCGTCGACATAAAGGTCGGCGCCCGCCACGTCGACGCAGTCGCGCCCCGGATAATAGGCGGCGTCGACATTCTGCCCGGCCCAGCCCAGCACCCAGATCAGATTGTCCAGCTTCCGCTCGGTCGTGAAATACCGGTACATCAGCCGCCACAGCGCCTTGAACCCATCCGGCCCATGCTGCCCCCACCAGAACCAGGTGCCGCTGAACTCGTGAAAGGGCCGCCACAGCACCGGCACACGCGCATCGCGCAATTGCGTCAGCAGATCGGCGATGCCGGTCATCTGGGCCATCATCGCCCGGTTCTGCGGCGTGCCCGCGACCACCGCCTGTTCGACGTCGAACGCCTTTTTGGAGTTTTCATAGCCCGTGCCGATATCTGGCGCCCCCCAATGCCAGCAGATCGACACGATCCCGCCCGCCTTGTGCCAGGCCAGTGCCCGCGCATTGGTCGCCGCCTGATCCTCGGGGTCCATATAATCGAACCCCAGCAGCGCCGGCGCCTTGCCGGTTACCCGCCGAATATGGTTCAGCTCCAGCCCCGCCCCGGCCGATTTGAAATTCTGTTCCTGCTGTCCGGTCAGCGTTTTGGTGCCATAGATCGAGCATAGCCATGCATAGAGTGCCCGCGCCTCTGCCGACGCCGCCGGATTGCTCAGCGACCGCGCCGCAGCCTGCGCCCATGCCCGTCCGGTCGCCAGTCCCGACGCTGCGACGATCGCCGCCGCCCCCGCCAGTGTCGCGCGCCGGCTCATTCCATCCCGCTGTTGCATTGTCATGGTCATCCTCTGCCAGAACGCTATGCTTGCCCGAACAGAGCATTAAAGAAAATTGTCTTATTTGGGGGTCGTGATGCGGTTCATGATGTTGGCGGTGGGACTTGGCGTGGTTGCGGCGTCCGCCTTTACGCAGGCGCCGCCACTCGCCATCACCCGGATCGCGGACACACCCGCCACCTTGCGCGCGCTGCCGATGCAGGTCGGCGGCCGCACCGTGCAGGATGGTACG
Organism: Sphingomonas sp. GM_Shp_2; assembly: GCF_026540875.1. Lineage (NCBI taxonomy): Bacteria > Pseudomonadati > Pseudomonadota > Alphaproteobacteria > Sphingomonadales > Sphingomonadaceae > Sphingomonas > Sphingomonas sp. GM_Shp_2. The sequence continues at coordinate 29,571 of NZ_JALNUQ010000036.1, read as the reverse complement.
CAACTGCTCCGCCAATGGCCGGGCACCTATTTCGAAAGCGCCTTTCATGGCTCCGCCATCGCCTTTGCGGTCGGCAAGGGTCGCGTCCACCTCACCGCGCGCGTGGACAACGGCACTCCGGCGTCGCTGGTCGAACCCAAGCCCGGCCTCTACCGCATCGCCGGCCTGACACCGGGCAACCACCGCCTGCGCATCGACGTGGTCAGCGAAAGCCAGGCGGAGGCGACCGCCTTTGGCGGCATCTTCGCGCCCGCCGGCACCGCGGCGCGGCCGTTGCGCGCGCGGGCCCGCCGCATCGAATTCATCGGCGACTCGCATACCGTCGGCTATGGCAACACCGCCACTTCGAACACCTGTACGCAGGATCAGGTCTGGTCGACCACCGACACTGCCCGGGGCCTGCCGGGCCTGCTCGGTGCGCGCTACGATGCCGATTACCGGGTCAACGCGATCTCCGGCCGCGGCATCGTGCGCAATTACGACGGGTTCGCCGCCGACACCCTGCCCCAGGCCTATCCTTATGCGACGCTCGACCACGCGCATCCCGCCGACGATCGCGGCTGGTCGCCGCAGGTGATCGTCATCGCGCTCGGCACCAACGATTTCTCCACCCCGCTGCGCCCGGCGGAACGATGGAAGACGCGGGATGCCCTGCACGCGGATTATCAGCAGACCTATGTCCGCTTCGTGCAAACGCTGCGCGCCCGCCATCCCGCGGCACGGATCATCCTCTGGTCCACCGACCTCGCCGATGGCGAGATTGCGGCGCAGATCGCGCAGGTCCATGCCCGCCTGCGCGCGGCCGGCGACACCCGCCTGTCCTACGTTCCCGTGCACAAGCTGGGCTTCACCGGCTGCCACGCCCATCCCGATACCGCGGACGATGCCGCCATCGCCGATGCGGTTGCCAAGGCGATCGATGCGGACCCCGCCGCCTGGAAGGGGTGACACCCCCCGCCCCGAACCCCATCTCCCGTCCATGCAGATCTTCACCATCGGCTATGAGGGCGCCACGCAGGCGGACCTGATCGCCGCCCTCCAATCCGCCGGCGTCACGCTTCTGGCCGATGTCCGGGCGGTGCCGCTGTCACGCCGCCCCGGCTTTTCCAAGAACATCCTGGCGAACGGCCTGCGCGAGGCCGGCATCGACTATATCGGGCTGAAGGCGCTCGGCACCCCGCCCGAGGGGCGCGAGGCGGCACGCAAGCTCGACCATGCCCGCCTTGCCACCATCTATGCCGGCCAGCTCGAACTGCCGGAGGCGATCTTTCAGGGTGCGCAGCTTCGCGATCTGGCGCAGGAGCGGCCCACCGCGCTGCTCTGCTTCGAGCGGCAACCCCATGGCTGCCACCGCTCGCTGCTGGTGGAGGCGGTGATGCCCGATGCCACCGTCACCCATCTGTTTCCATAAGGGATCGCGGATCCCCGTCGCCGTGTTGTAGCCGCTGGTAAAGGCAACCGGGATAGCACAGCATGACCAAACTCGACGGGGCAAGCGCGATCGTCACCGGTGCCAGTTCGGGCATCGGCTTTGCCGTGGCGCGCCACCTCGCCGCCTGCGGGGCGAAGGTTGCGGTCAACTATCACGGCGACGCGGAGTCCGCCGAGGCTCTGGTGGCGGAGATCGAGCAGGCCGGTGGCGAGGCTTTCGCGGACCGGGCCGACGTCGCGGTGGAGGAGGAGGTGACGGCCATGTTCGACCGCACCGTCGAACGCTTCGGCCGCGTCGATATCCTTGTCGCCAATGCCGGCATCCAGAAGGATGCGACGATCGGCGAGATGACGCTGGCCGACTGGAACGCGGTGATCTCGCTCAACCTGACCGGCCAGTTCCTGTGCAGTCGCGAGGCGATCCGCCGCTTCCGATCGCAGGACCGCGCCGCCGCCCCTACCCGCGCGGCCGGCGCCATCGTGTCGATGAGTTCGGTGCACGACATCATCCCCTGGGCCGGCCACGTCAATTATGCCGCGACCAAGGGCGGAGTCGCCATGCTGATGAAGTCGCTGGCGCAGGAGGTCGCACCCGAGAATATTCGCGTCAACGCCATCTCGCCCGGCGCCATCCGCACCCCGATCAACCGCGAGGCATGGGAGGAAAAGGAGGCACTGGAAAAGCTGCTCCGCCTCATCCCCTATGGCCGCATCGGCGAGCCGGAGGATGTCGCCCGCGCCGTCGCCTGGCTCGTCTCGGACGAAGCGGACTATATCACCGGCACCACCCTCTATGTCGATGGCGGCATGACGCTCTATCCCGGCTTCAGCGACAACGGATAGAGCGGGGGCGATGCAGGCGCGGCCGCGGTCAGCGCGGCCGCATCGGCATCCGCCGCAGCCACACCGGCACCTTGATCCGCTCGCGCGCCCAGGTCAGCAGCCCGGCCGCGACGATGATCGCGATGCCGACGAAAGTCGCCTCGTCCACCGATTGCCCGAACAGCCAGTAGCTCAGGCCCACGGCCCAGATCATCTGGCTGTATTGCGGCGGCGCGATCCGGCTGGCGGGCGAGGCTTGCGCCGCGAACATCAGCAGCACATTGCCCAGCGCCGCGAGCAGGCCATAGCTCGCCATGAACGCCATCTGCCTTGGCGTGGGCATGGCGAGGCCGGGAATCATCAGCAACCCGTTCAGCACCAGCGGCCCGATCAACCCGGCCCCGTAGAGCGCGATCCGCTTCTCGCCCGGTCCCGCGACCCGGAACATCACGATCGCGATCGCCGCGGTGACGCCGGCCGACAGCGCCGCCAGATGGCCCAGATGGAGCGCGCGAAAGCCGGGCCGCAGCACCACCAGCACGCCCACGAACCCCAGCACCACCGCGCCCCACCGCCAGACGCCTACCTCCTCCTTCAGCAGCACGACCGACAGGATCGTGACGAAGATCGGCATCAGGAAGATCAGCGAGAACGCCTCGGGCATCGGCAGGCGCGTAAAGGCCACCACGCTCGACACCGCGCAGATGCCCGACGCCACCGCCCGCACGAACCACGGCCCCGGCCGGCTGGATCGCACCAGATCGCTCCACCGCTCCCCCTTGCGCCGTGCGAACGGCACCGCGGCAAAGCCCAGCACCGCGCCGGTAAATGCAAGCTGGAACGGATTGATCGTCCCTTCCAGCAGCTTGATCGACGCATCGCTCAGCGCAAAGGCGCTGTACGACAGAAAGGCCAGCAGCACGCCATGTTGCAGCATGGTTGGAAATTCCTTGGACGGGGTATCATCGAATGGGCGTCAGCCGCGCCGACATGATGTGCCAGCGCAACTGTTCGGCGGTCGCACCGGGGACATCGTTCACGCGGCGCAGCACGTAGCGTCCGGCAAAGCGTTGGCGCAAGCCGCTTTTCAATCGTGCCTCGACCCGCACCGGCACCGTGACGAACACCGATCCGGCAGCGGCATCGCCGTTCACCGGCGGGGCGGTGAATACCCGCGTATCCGCCGTCTGGGTGAACCCACGGGTAAAGCCGTCCAACGTCTTGCCGCTTGCGCGGCCATTGTCGCTCCACAACCGGTAGGCGCGGCCGAAATCCCTGTGGGCGATCGCCGCATAATACCGCTCGACCACCACCCTTGCCGCCGCCGGCGTCTTCTCGGCCGGGGCGACCGAAGCGGCCGCCAGCACCGTCGTCACCGCAAACAGCATCCGCACCTCCATCATCGCTGTCGCCTCAACGCGCCGTCGCAGTGGAAGTCCCCGGCCGTCTCTGCCAAGACGATCGCGCAACAACGGAGTGTGGGACGATGACAGGTATCGGCGGTTCGACGGCGGCAGCGGAACTGGGCGCCTTGCACCCCTGGGCGACCCCTGCCCCCGCCATCACCCGCGACGAACGCCGCGCCCGTATCGACCGCGCCCGCACGCTGATGGCCGGGGCCGGGGCCGACATGCTGATCGTCGGTGCGGGCGCCAGCCTGCGCTATTTCGCCGGCCTCGCCTGGGGCGCGACCGAGCGGCTCGTCGCGATGCTGCTACCGATCGCGGGCGACCCGATCTTCATCTGCCCCGCCTTCGAACTGGGCTCGTTCGAAGCGGGCATCGGCATCGATGGCGATGTCCGTTTATGGGAAGAGGATGAACGTCCCTCCGCCCTGGTCGCCGACGCCCTGCGCGCCGCGAACGCCACCACCCTCGCCATCGACCCCGCCCTCGCCTTCCTCTTCGTCGACCGCATCCGTCGCGACGCCCCCCACGTCACCCTGATCGACGCCAGCCCCGTCATCGACGGCTGCCGCATGATCAAATCCCCCGCCGAACTGGCCCTCCTGTCCCAGGCCAAGGCGATGACGCTGGAGGTGCACCGCCGCACCGCACGCATCCTCAACGAAGGCATTCGCGCGTCGGAGGTCATCCGCTTCATCGACGCCGCCCACCGCGCGCTCGGCTCGACCGGAAGCACCTTTTGCGCCGTCCAGTTCGGCCGCTCCACCGCCTTCCCCCACGGCCTGCCCCAGGACGACATCCTGCGCGACGGCGACCTCGTGCTGGTCGACACCGGCTGCCTTGCCGATGGCTATCATTCGGACATCACCCGCACCTACGCGTTCGGCGACGTCGGCGACGACATCCGCGCCATCTGGACCATCGAACACGAGGCACAGGCCGCCGCCTTCGACGCGGTCCGCCCCGGTGAGCCCTGCGAAGCGGTGGATGCCGCCGCGCGGCGCGTGCTGGAACGGGCCGGCCTCGGCCCCGACTATCGCCTGCCCGGCCTGCCGCACCGTACCGGCCACGGCATCGGCCTCAGCATCCACGAACCCGCTTATCTGGTCCGCGGCGACACCACCCCGCTCGCGCCCGGCATGTGCTTTTCGAACGAGCCGATGATCGTCGTCCCCGACCGCTTCGGCGTTCGTCTGGAAGATCATTTCCACGTCACCGAAACCGGCGCCGCCTGGTTCACCGCGCCCCAGCCCGCGATCGATGATCTCGGCTGATATTTTCACGCGAAGGCGCGAAGATTTTTGTTCGCGCGGAGACGCGGAGAGTAGCCCCGAGCCGAAGGCTCATTCCTCACCAACGGGTGGCGGCTTGTCTCCCGGTCGGAAGGGGCGAACGCGGGCGCGGCCGACGCGACACCTCCGCGTCTCCGCGTCTCCGCGCGAACAAACCTTCTTCTTCGCGTCTTCGCGCCTTAGCGTGAAAATCAGACCACGCTGAACCCAGCCCAGAACGGATCCTCGCGATCAATCCAGATCGTATTGAACCCGGTGGAAATCGCCGATCCCTCGATGGACGGAATGATCGCCTCGCGGTCCCCCAGGGAGGTCGCCGCCTCTACCCGCCCGGTAAACCGGCTGCGGATATAGCTTTCATGAACGAAGCGGTCGCCAACCTGCAGCCGCCCCTTTGCCGCCAGATGGGCAAGCCGTGCCGACGTTCCCGTGCCGCAAGGGGAACGGTCGATCGCACGCTCACCATAGAATACCGCGTTGCGGCCATCCGCCCCGTCGCTGGAGGGCACATCCGCCCACAGCACATGGCTGACCCCGCGGATCGAAGGCTCCAGCGGATGCACCGGCTCGAACCTGGCACGCACCAGCTCGCGGATCGTGCGGCTCAACTCCACCAGCCGCGACGCACCCAGATCGTCCAGCGACGTGTACGCTCCCTGCGGCTCCACGATCGCATAATAATTGCCGCCATAGGCGACATCGACGCTGAGTGGCCCGAAGCCCGGCACGTCGATGGCGATCCCCTCCGCCGCCAGATAGGCGGGGACGTTGCGGATACGCACCGAGGTGACCTTGGGTCCGGCCACCGCATAGTCGATGTCGATCACCCCCGCCGGCACCTCCACCTGCAACCGTCCCGGCTCGCGCGGGGTGATCAGGCCATGTTCCAACCCGAAGGTGATCATCCCGATCGTGCCGTGCCCGCACATCGGCAGGCATCCGCTCGTCTCGATGAACAGGATCGCGGCATCGCTGTCGGGCAGGCAGGGCGGGTAGAGGAACCCGCCCGACATCATGTCATGCCCCCGCGGCTCGAAGCACAGCCCGGTGCGGATCCAGTCGAACCGCTCCAGGAAATCCAGCCGCCGCTCCGCCATGGAGGCGCCGCGCAGCAGCGGCGCCCCTCCCGCTACCAAGCGTACCGGGTTACCCGCGGTATGCCCGTCGATGCAGAAGAAGGTGTGGCGCATCGTGGCCGTCAGGCGCCGGCCAGCGTCGGCCGCGTCGCCGCCGCCTTTTCCACCATCGCGATCACTTCGGCTCGGCGATCGCCTTCCAGCGGCAGGCGCGGCATGCGCACCCGCTCCGCACCGCGGCCCATGATCTGCTCGGCCAGCTTGATCGACTGCACCAGATCATGCTCGGCATCCAGGTGGAGCAGCGGCATGAACCAGCGATAGATTTCGCGTGCCGCGGTCCAGTCGCCGCGGTCCACCGCCGCGACCAGCGCGACGGATTCCTGCGGAAACGCGCTCGTCAGTCCCGAGACCCAGCCGGTCGCGCCCAGCAGCAATCCTTCCAGCGCCACATCGTCCAGTCCCGCCATCAGCGTGTAACGGTCGCCATAGCGGTTGAACACGTCGGTGAAACGGCGCGGATCGGGCGCGCTTTCCTTTACCGCGACTACGCCCGGCACGTCGACCAGCGCGTCCAGCGTCTCCCAGTCGAACGACACGCGATAGGCCGGCGGGTTGTTGTAGAGCATGATCGGCAGGCCCGTCGCCTCCGCCACCGCGCGGCAATGCGCGACCAGCTCGGCGGGCTTGGGCACATAGACCATCGCCGGCAGCAGCATCAGCGCGTCGACGCCGATCGCCTCCGCATCGCGGGCGAACGCCACCGCGCGCGCCGTGGTCAACTCCGACACGCCCGCGACCAGCGGCACGCGGCCGTTCACCGCTTCCTTGGCGCCCTTCAGCACCGCGCGCTTTTCGTCCGGTTCCAGCGAGTTGTTCTCGCCACAGGTGCCCAGGATGATCAGGCCGGTCACCCCGTCGTCCACCAGCGCGCTCTGCACGCCCTGCGTGGCGTCGTGATCGATGTCCAGCGCTTCGGTAAACTGGGTGGTGGCCGCCGGATAAACGCCGTGCCAAAGCTTAGGTGATGCGTTCACGTCTTACTCCTTGAATGCCATCTGTATACGGTATAACCGGCGGCATGCGCAACCATTCTGTTGAAGCACCCCGAACGATTCTGGTCATCGGCGGCGGCGTGATCGGCCTCAGCTGCGCCCTGGCATTGCAACGGCTTGGGCTGGAGGTGACGCTGGTCGAGGCGTCTACCGACGTGCGGGCGGCGTCCTGGGGCAATGCCGGGCACATCGCCACCGAACAGGCCGAACCCATCGCTTCGCCGCGCATGGTGCGCAGCGCTGCCCGGCGCCTGTTCCTGCGTGGCGGTGCGCTGGCCCTTCCGCCACGCCAGATCGCCCATTGGCTGCCTTTCGCGCTTCGCCTTACCCGCGCCGCGACGCCGACGCGCTTCGAACGGGGCCGGGCCGCCCTTTCCGGCTTGCTGGCTCAGGCGATGCCGGCATGGCGCCGCTATGTCGATGCCATCGCCGCGCCGGATCTGCTGCGCGAAAACGGCCATGTCGTCGTCTGGGAAACGCCTGAAACCGCCGCCGCCGGTCTTGCCGCATGGCGCGCCGCCGATATCGGCACCGCCCGGTTCGTGCCGCTCGAACGGCATGAACTGGATGCGCTGCGCCACCGCATCGCCACCCCGCTCGCCGGGGGCATCCGCTTCACCGGCACCGGCCAGATCGCCGACCCCGGCCGGCTCGCACGCGCGACGCGCGCGGCCTTTCTGGCGGCGGGCGGTACCGAGCGGATCGCTACCGTCACCGCGATCGACGCCGGTTCCGCCACGCTCGCCGACGGCACCCGCCTGAGCGCAGACCGCGTCGTCCTTGCCGCCGGTACCGGTTCGGCGGCGCTGCTCCGCCCGCACGGACTGAAGGTGCCGATCATCGCCGAACGCGGCTACCACCTCCAGTCGCCCCCCGAACCGGACTGGCCCGCCGACCTTCCCCCGATCGTGTTCGAAGACCGGTCGATGATCGTCACCCGCTTCGAAAGCGGGCTGCGCGCCGCCAGCTTCGTCGAGTTCGCCGGCCATGCCGCGCCGCCCGATCCGCGCAAATGGGCTCGCCTGCACCGGCACGCCGCCGCGCTCGGCCTGCCCATGGCGGATGCGGAGGGCTGGATGGGTGCCCGCCCCACCCTGCCCGACTATCTTCCTGCCATCGGCGAGGCAGCGGGCATCCTGTGTGCCTTTGGTCACAACCATCTCGGCCTCACCCTCGCCCCCATCACCGCCGAGGCGATCGCGGCGCTGGCGCTGGGGGAGGCGCCGCCCGTCGACCTGACCCGCCTCGCCCCCGCTCGCTTTTCCCGCGGCTTGTAAATACCGCCGTCACAGCTACCTCCGGACAGCGTTTTGCTTTGCGGAGACCTTGGTGATGACCGATTACGTGCCGCCCCGCGTGTGGGAATGGAACAAGGACAATGGCGGCCGCTTCGCCAGCATCAACCGCCCCGTCGCCGGCGCCACCCATGAGCAGGCGCTGCCGGTCGGGCAACATCCGCTGCAACTCTATTCGCTCGCCACGCCCAACGGCGTGAAGGTGACGATCATGCTGGAGGAATTGCTCGCGCTCGGCCATGCCGGGGCCGAGTATGACGCCTGGCCGATCCGCATCAACGATGGCGACCAGTTCGGCAGCGGCTTCGTCGCGGTGAACCCCAATTCCAAGATCCCCGCGCTGATGGACCGCAGCGGTGCAGAGCCCGTCCGCCTGTTCGAATCCGGCGCGATCCTCACCTATCTTGCCGAAAAGTTCGGCGCCTTCCTGCCCGCCTCCGGTGCCGCGCGCGCCGAATGCCTGTCCTGGCTGTTCTGGCAGGTCGGCAGCGGCCCCTTCGTCGGCGGCGGCTTCGGCCATTTCTACGCCTATGCCCCGACCAAGATCGCCTATGCGATCGACCGCTTTGCGATGGAGGCCAAGCGCCAGCTTGACGTGCTCGACCGCCGTCTCGCCGAAACCCGCTTCCTCGCCGGTAACGATTATACCATTGCCGATATGGCCGCCTGGCCCTGGTATGGCGGCCTCGTCCTCGGCCAGCTGTACGACGCCGCCGAGTTCCTGTCGGTCGGCGACTACGCCCATGTCCGTCGCTGGGCGGACGAGATCGCCGCGCGCCCCGCCGTCATCCGCGGCCGCATGGTCAACCGCCTGTTCGGCGACCCTGCCGAGCAGTTGCACGAACGCCATGACGCCACCGATTTCGACACCCGCACCTAGGACAAGCTGGGCGATTGAGCCGCTAAAGGACGGCACCGGTTTGACTTATCCGGCCCCGACGCGCACGTCCGCAGTCGATGGGGCGGACCCGATGGGAGAGCGAATGCTGAGAGAAGAACGACGCGGCCCCGCACATTCGCTGATCGCGCGGGAAATCGGGATCGCGATCGTCACCGGCCAGCACCCGCCCGGCAGCACCCTGCCCGGTGAAGTGGAGATCGCCGAGCGTCGCGGCGTCTCGCGCAGCGTGGTGCGCGAGGCGATCCGCATGCTCGCCGCCAAGGGCCTCGTCCTGAGCAAGCCCAAGACCGGCACCCGCGTGCGCGAACGCCAGACCTGGAACCTGCTCGATCCCGATCTGCTCGCCTGGATGTTCGAGGGCGAGCCCCCCGCCGGCTTCGTGCGCAGCCTGTTCCAGTTGCGCATGATCGTCGAGCCCGCCGCCGCCGAGCTCGCCGCGATTGGCCGCGATGCGCGCCAGTTGGGCCGCATGGGCCATGCGCTGGAAACCATGGCGCAGCACGGGCTGGGCAACGCCACCGGCCAGGCCGCCGACCAGGATTTCCACAACATCATCCTGGAGGCGACGCATAACGAACTGCTGGTCAGCCTTGCCGGCAGCATCGGCGCCGCAGTGCGCTGGACCACCCTGTTCAAGCATCGGGGCAGCCACCGCCCCCGCGATTCCATGCCGCAGCACCGCCTGCTGTTCGAGGCGATCGCCAACCGCGACACCGCCGCCGCGCGCGATGCCACGATCAAGCTGATCGATCAGGCGCACGAGGATACCGAAAGGCTGCTTTCCCACTCGGCCTGACTTGCAGGCGGCGCGCTATTGTCTTACAAATCACCCCACTCCAAAAAGGGTCTCCGATTTGTCGCCTGCTCCCCCACACGTCGTTCCCGCCGACGGCGCCTATATCGCGATCGACTGGGGCACGACCAATCGCCGCGCCTATCTGATCGCCGCTGACGGCCGCATGCTCGCCACCGAGCGGGACGACCGCGGCGTGCTGGCGATGGGCGCGAGCGACTATCCCGCTGCCATCGCCGCCATCCGTACCCGCTTCGGCCCCCTACCGGTGATTGCCGCCGGCATGGTCGGCTCGACGCGTGGCTGGCGCGAGGCACCCTATGTCCCTGCCCCCGCCGACCTGCCCACGCTGGCGGCCCAAGCGACCCGCATTGCGGACGAGGATGTTGCCATCGTCCCCGGCGTTTCGCTCGCCACCGGCCCGCGCGCGGACGTGATGCGGGGTGAGGAGGTGCAGGTGCTGGGCGCCATCGCCGCCGGCCTCGCGCCGGCCGATGCGCTGTTCTGCCAGCCGGGCACCCACAACAAATGGGTGTTCACTAAGGAGGCGCGCATCACCGACTTCGCGACCGCAATGACCGGAGAGCTGTTCGCGCTGCTTCGCGGCCACGGCATCCTCGCCGGCATGCTCGACGGCCCTGTCGAGGACGGCCCCGCCTTTCGCGAAGGGCTCGCGCGGGGCAGCGGCGCCTGCGACCTGCCCGCCGCCCTCTTTGAGATCCGCGCCGGGGTCCTTCTCGGCCGCCGCGCTCCGGAGGACGCCGCCGCCTTTGCCAGCGGCCTGCTGATCGGCGCCGATGTCGGCGCGGTCGCCGGCATTCCCGGCGGCACCGTCCATCTTCTCGCCGGCGGTGCGCTGGGCGACCTGTACGCGATCGCGATCGCGCAGCGCGGCGGCACCGCCGTTCCCGTCGACAGCCACGCCGCCTTTCTTGCCGGTATCCATCAGATCCAGGAGCATCTTGCATGACCGACCCCGCCGCGCAGTTCGCGCAACGCTTCGCTGCCTGCCCGCTCGTCGCGATACTCCGCGGCCTGACCCCGGACGAGGCGCTGCCCGTCGCCGGTGCGCTGGTCGATGCCGGCTTCACCCTCATCGAGGTGCCGCTGAACTCGCCCGATCCGTTCACCAGCATCGAAAAGATCGCCAAGGCTTACGGAGACCGCGCGATCATCGGCGCGGGCACCGTTCTGCGCACCACCCAGGTCACCGATGTCGCCAATGCCGGCGGCACCCTGATCGTGTCGCCCAATACCGACACCGCCGTGATCGAGGCGAGCGTGGCCGCCGGCCTGATCTCGCTTCCCGGCTATTTCACCCCCAGCGAGGGCTTTGCCGCGGTCGCTGCGGGCGCACATGGCCTGAAGCTGTTCCCCGCCGACGGCACGACGCCTGCCATGCTGAAGGCGCAGCGTGCCGTGCTGCCGCGTGACCTGCCGGTCCTGGCAGTCGGCGGCATCACGCCCGATACCATGGCGCAGTGGGTCGCGGCCGGCGCCAACGGCTTCGGTCTCGGCTCCAACCTCTACCGCGTGGGCAAGCCTGCCGCCGAGATCGCGGCCGACGCGCAACGCTTCGTCACCGCCGTGAAGGCCGTGCTGTGACCGCGCCCATCCGTCTGGCGCTTGTCGGCATCGGCAAGATCGCGCGCGACCAGCACGTCCCCGCGATCGCCGCCAACCCCGACATCACCCTGGTCGCCTGCGTCAGCCGCAGCGGCGAAACGGTGGACGACCTGCCCAGCGTCCTCGATCTCGCCGCGCTCGCCGCCAGCGGGATCGACGTGGACGCGGTCGCGCTGTGCACCCCGCCCCAGGTCCGCTACCCCGCCGCCGCCGAGGCCATCGCGAACGGCTGGCACGTCTTCCTCGAAAAGCCCCCCGGCGCCACCCTTGCCGAGGTCGCGGCGCTTGCCGATGCGGCGGACGCCGCGGGCATCAGCCTGTTCGCAAGCTGGCATTCCCGCTACGCCCCCGGCGTCGCGCCGGCCCGCGACTGGCTGGCGGCGCGGACCATCGGCCGCGTGACGATCACCTGGCGCGAGGATGTTCGCGTCTGGCATCCGGGCCAGGCATGGATCTGGGAGGCCGGCGGCTTCGGCGTCTTCGATCCCGGCATCAACGCGCTGTCGATCGCGACGCATATCCTGCCCCGCCCCTTCCTGATCGAACGGGCGGTGCTGGATTTCCCCGCCAACCGCGACGCCCCTATCGCCGCGCGCGTCGACTTCCGCGATACCGCCGGCGCCCCCGTCGCCATGGACCTGGACTGGCGGCAGGAAGGCCCGCAAAGCTGGGACATCGTGGTCGAAACGGACCAGGGCACGCTGCGTCTCGCCAAGGGCGGGGCCGAACTCACCTTCCCGGACGGCAGCACGCCGATGAGTCACGAAGGGCTGCACGGCGAATATCCCGGCCTCTACGCCCGCTTTGCGGAAATCGTGCAGGCCGGCACCTCCGACGTCGATGTCGCCCCCTTGCGCCACGTCGCCGACGCCTTCCTGCGCGGCCGCCGGGTCACGGTGGAGGCATTCGAGGAGTAGGAAATAGTCGCCCTCACTCTTCCGCGGCTCTACCGCTCCCTCCCTCTCCCGCCGGGAGAGGGAAGGGGCCCGCCCGGCGCAGCCGGGTGGGAAGGGTGAGGGTGATTTGAGCGGAACTCACCCCAACGGCGTCACCAGCGGCCGCCCCGCAAAGAACGCCTCCAGATTATCCACCACCAGCCCCGCCATCGCGGCCCGCGTTTCCACCGTCGCGCTTGCCTGATGCGGTGCCAACACCACCTGATCCATCCCGAGCAATGCCTCGGGCACATGTGGTTCGTCGGCGAACACGTCCAGCCCCGCCCCCGCAATCGTGCCGTCACGCAGCGCATCGACCAGCGCCGCCTCATCCACCAGCGACCCGCGCGCGACATTCACCAGCACGCCGTCACTGCCCAGCGCACGCAGCACCCCGGCATCCACCACCCGTTCGGTCTCGCCTGTCGCCGCCGCCGCCAGGATCAGCACGTCGCTCGCCGTCGCCAGCGCCGCGATATCCACCACATGCCGCCACGGCACATCGTCATGCACCCGCCGGCTGGCATAGATCACCTCGCCGGCAAATGGCGCCGCCCGCGCCGCAATGGCCCGTCCGATCCGCCCCAGCCCGAAGATGCCCACGGTTCGCCCGCTTGCCCGCCGGGCCAGCGGCACCGACCACCGCCCCTCCCGCACCGCCCGGTCGTTGGCGGCGATCCGTCGCTGCGCCGCCAGCATCAGCGCGATCGCCTGATCCGCGACATCGTCGGTCAGCACATCGGGCGTCGTCGTCACCGCCACGCCGCGCGTCCGCACCGCGGCCAGATCGACCCCGTCATAGCCCACGCCGTTGATCGCGATCAGCCCAAGCTTCGGCAGGGCCTCGATCAACGCAGCGGGGATGCGGCTCATGCCCGTCCCCACCACCGCCCGCACCTCGGCTTGGGGCTCCCGCACCACGTCGAAACGGTTGGATACCATCCGGCCCACGGTGGACTCCGGATCGGCGAGCAGCAGCACGAGGGGGCGTTGGGTCATACCCCCAGCATAGCTACACCAGCCGCGCCTTCAACAAGGGGCGCAGCAGGTAGTTCAGCACGCTGCGCTTGCCGCTCAGGATATCCACCTCCGCCACCATGCCCGGAATGATCGGCAACACCTCGCTGCCCCGCCGCAACTGACTGCCGTCGGTGCGGATCAGCACCTTGTAATAGGGCTCCTTGCCGTGCGGCGTGTCTTCCTCGATCGTATCGGCGCTGATCTGTTCCACCCTGCCGGCCAGATCGCCGTAGATGGTATAGTCATATGCGGTCAGCTTCACCTTGGCCGACATGCCCGGCACCAGGAACGCCACGTCGCGCGGCTTCACCTTGGCCTCCACCAGCAACCGATCCTCGATCGGCACCACCTCCATGATCGGCTCGGCCGGCTGGATCACGCCGCCGCGCGTGGTGATCAGGATCTTGTTCACCCGGCCCGTCACCGGCGACAGGATCTGCGTCCGGCGCAACTGGTCCTGCCGCTGCGCCACGATCGGCTCCAGCGGGCTCAGTTCGGCCTTTCTTTGCGACAATTCGGTGTAGGCTTCCTGCGCATAGCTGCTTTTCACCTCGATCAGCTTACCGTTGAGCGTCGCAATCTCCTGCCCCAGCTTCAGCGCCTCCATCTCGCTCACCACCTGCCTGGCGACGAGCGGCCGGATCAGCGCCAACTGGTTCTGCGCAATGCCGATCTGCTTGCCGATCGAGGCGACGCTTTCGCGCAGCTTCTCGCGCCGCGACTGGAACAGCGCCATCTCGGACCGCTGTATGGATGGTTCGATTCCAGTCGGAAACGCCACCGTGCCGCGCCCCAGCACCTCCGCCTCCAGCCGCGCGATCGATGCACGCAAACCCGCCGCCTGGTTCGAGGACTCGGCGAACGATGTTTCGAACCGTGTCGGGTCCAGCCGGACGAGCGGCTGGCCGGCGCGGACCAGGTCGCCCTCCTTGACCAGCAATTCGCCCAGGATGCCGCCCTCGAGGCTCTGGATCTTCTGGATGCGGCTATAGGGCACCACGCGCCCGTCGCCGCGCGTCACCACGTCGAGCTGCGCCCAGGTCGCCCAGCCGACGAAGATCGCCACGCAGGCGATCACCGTCCACAGCATCATGCGCGACCGCGGGTGCACATCGGTCAACAGCGGGTCGGCCAGTTCGCGCCGCATCCGCTCGGCGGGCGTCAGGCTAAGCACGAACCGTCCCCTCCTTCGACACCAGCCCGGCCACCGGACCGTCCATCACCACCTTGCCCTGGCGCAGCACCACGGCGCGGGCCACCAGATCCAGCACGCTGCGCTTGTGCGTCGTGACCACCAGTGTCCGGTTGCCCAGCCAATGCTGAAGATACTGAATTATCTGCATTTCATTCGCCTGGTCGAAGAACGCGGTCGGCTCGTCGAGCAGCACCACCCGTGGATCCTGCAACAGCACCCGCGCCAGCCCCACCGCCTGCCGCTGCCCCCCAGAAAAGCTCGCGCTGCTCTGGATCGCCATGTCCAGTCCGCGCGGGTGCGCACGCACGAACGGCCCCAGCCCTACCGCGTCCAGCGCCTCGAACATCTCCGCATCGCTCACCGCCAACCCACCAAGGTTGAGGTTGTCGCGAAGCGTTCCGTGCAGCAGTGCCACGTCCTGTGGCAGATATCCGATCGCCCGCCGCCGGTCGCCCGGATCGATCGCGCCGATCGCCACCTCGTCCAGCAGGATGCGGCCGCCGCTGGCATCGCCGAACCCCGACAACAGCCGCAGCAGCGATGACTTGCCCGCGCCGTTGCCACCCAGCAGCGCGACGCGCTCGCCCGCCCCGATGCTCAGCGCGGCGACATCGACCACCAGCGGCCCGTCGCCATGCTGCAGGCGCACCTCCTCCAGCCGGTACGCGCCTTCGGTACGCTCGTGCGCGACGAAGACCTTGGCCGCGGGGCGTTCGGCGGGGGCCGCCATCAACTGGTCCAGCCCCTCCATCGCCACTCGGATATGCTGCCACCGTCCCAGCATGCCGGCGGCTTGCGACATCGGCGCGATGCCGCGCGACGCCAGGATCGAACAGGCGACCAGCGCGCCCATCGACATCTCGCCGGTACTGATCCGGTATACCCCGAACACCACCACCCCGACATAGCCGAGCTGCTGCACCATCGATGCGCTATAGGCCAGTCCGGTCGCCAACAGGCTCGTCCGCGCCGAACTCCCCGCCAGCTCCGCGGTCAGCGTTTCCCACTGATGGAGCGCCCGCCCCTCGCCGCGCCCCGCCTTCACCGTCTCCAGATGCTCGATCGATTCCAGCAGGATGGCGTTCTTGACCGCCCCTTCCCGCAAGTTCCGCCGCGACAGGTCC
This sequence comes from Sphingomonas sp. GM_Shp_2, assembly GCF_026540875.1. NCBI lineage: Bacteria > Pseudomonadati > Pseudomonadota > Alphaproteobacteria > Sphingomonadales > Sphingomonadaceae > Sphingomonas > Sphingomonas sp. GM_Shp_2. Next base: position 13,600 of record NZ_JALNUQ010000036.1, on the reverse strand, counting down.
CCCAGCCGCTTCTGCGTCGCCAGCCCCGGCAACAGGATCAACACCACCGCCGCCACCGGCACCCACACGATCGGCCCGCCAATCAGCGCAATCAGCCCCAGGAAGATCAGCACGAACGGCAGGTCGCTGATGATCGCCGCACTGGTCGAGGTGAAGAACTCGCGCACGCTCTCGAACTCGCGGATCTGCGTGCTGAACGCCCCCAGCGACGGCGGCTTGGCGGCCAGCCGCGTGTCCAGCACCCGCGCGAAAAGCTGCGACGACAGCTTCAGGTCCAGCCGCTTGCCCATCGTGTCGAGCAGGTGCGCGCGCATCACCCGGAGCAGGCTTTCCAGCACAATCGCAAGGCCGACGCCGCTCGCCAAAATCCACAGCGTATCGAACGCCGCATTGGGCACCACCCGGTCATAGACCTGCATCGCGAACAGCGCCGACCCGATCGCCAGCAGGTTCGCGGTCATCGCCGCCAGTGCCACCTCGGCATAATCGCGCCGCAGCCGTTTCAGCGTCCCGAAGAACCAGTGTTCCCCGGCGGCCACGTGATGCCGCAGCGCGCGGCCGTCCGGCCGGTACCGCGGCTTGGCGAACACGGCGGTGCCCGAATACCGCGCCTGCACCTCGGCGATCGCCAGCGTCTGCGCGCCGCCGCCGGTGGCGGGCGACACCAGGTCGATCGTGCCGTCGCCGAGCCCGGTCGCCACCACCGTCTCGCCGCCCGTCAGCACCAGGAGCGCGGGCAGCAGCATCGCATCCAGATCGGCCAGCCGGAAGTCCGCCACCCTGCCCGCGACATCGACCCGGCGCAGCGCACGCGGCGCCATCGCGATCGGCAACCGCCCGTCCTTCAGCGGCAGGCCGTCGCCCAACTCCGCCACGCTCGTCGGCCGGCCCAGCAATTGCGCCAGCAGCACCAGCCCCTCGCGCAGCGGATCGGCCGGCGGCGCCGGCGGCACGTCCGGCACCAGCGAAAGTGCGGTCGCCATCAGGATAGCCCCCCTTCGATCAACGGCCCGATCAGGCCCAGCCGGGCCGCGGCGCGAAACTGCACGCGCAGCCGGTCGATATGGATGTTGGTCAATTGCCGCTGCGCCTCGAACTGCTCGCGCCGCGTGTTGAGGATGTCGATCAGGTCGCGGCGCCCGACGGTGAACTGGTCGAGATAGGTCTGACCCACCGCGTCCGCCGTTCCGACCTGCGTCTGCAACGCCTGTTCGCGCGCCGCCATCATCGCGGCATTGTCGATCAGGGTGCGCACCTCGCGACGCTGCTGACGGTCCACCGCCCCCTGGTTCAGGATCGCCGCCTGCACCCGCTGCGCCTCGCCTTGCGGCCGCAGGAAGGCGGAAAAGCCCTGCATCGTCGACATGCGGAAACGGATGCCGACGATCGTGTCGGACCGCGCGATGCCGCCAATCGGCCGGCGCAGCGTCGTCGCCTCGGCGTTGATCTGCGGCAGCAACTGCGCCTTTGCCCCGCGCAGGTCCGCCTCCGCGGTACGCGTATCCGCCACTGCGCTGCGATAAAGCGGCGAATCCGCGATCAGCTCGCCCAGGTCCTTGGCCGCGATATGCTCGGTAAACGCCATCGGCCGCGGCTCGGCCAGATCGGCCGCCTCCTCGCCCACCAGCAGGCGATACCGGTTGCGCGCATCGACCAGCGTTCCCTGCTCGATCGCCAGCTGCTCGCGCGCCCGTGCCAGTTCCAGCCGCACTCGTTCCGGCTCGGACCGGTCGGCGAAATGCCCCTCGAACCGCGCCGCCGTCATCGCCTCGATGCCGCTCAGGGCCGCGATGAACGCCTCGACATTGGCGACCTGCCGCTCGGTGACCAGGATGTCGCAATAGGCTTCGGCGATATCCAGCGCGATCTCGTCGCGCCGCACCAGCGCCTGCTCGCCCAGCCGGCCCTGCTGCGCCTTGGCCCGATCGACGCTGCTGCGCACCCGGCCCCAGTCGTGCAGCGCCTGCGCGGCCGTCACTTCATAGCCCAGCCCGTCCAGGTCGAACGATTGCGGCCCGCCGGATACCGATACCGAGGGCAGATAGCCGCTTTTGGCGATCCGCACATCGGTTTCGGCCGCCGCCTCGCTGGCCCGCGCAGCCTTGACCTCCGGGCTGATCGCCAGTCCCATGCGCACCGCCTCCGCCAGCGTGCGGGCGTCGGCGGGCATGATCCAGAGCGGCGACAACAGGATGGGCAGCATGGCGGCTGCCCATCCACGGCGCTTACACAACGACGGTGACGGTGTTCTGTTCGACATGCAGTGTCGTGCCGTTGAAGCTGTAGACGTCGTACACCGTCCCCTGGATCGTCACGTCGGTGCCCGTATCCGTCGCCCCGCGCATCACCAGCCGATCCTCGGCATCGCCGGTGATCTGCAGGGTGTTGCCGGTGCTGGTCACCGCGTTCACCTCGGCCGCGGTCAGCGTCAGCACGCTGGATCCGTCGCCATGCCCCAGGTCGATCCGCTCGATATTGGCGATCGTGCCCGATGTCCCGGGCCCATAGTCCAGGTCGATGCCATTGCTCAGCAACAGCGTGTCGAACCCGGCCCCGCCATCCACCGAGCGGAAGTTGGTGGCGGTGAGCTGGATCGAATCGTCACCGGCCCCGGCGAACACCGTATCGCCGGTGTTCACGCCCAGGATCAGGTCCGCCCCGGCACCGCCGTAGAAGACCTCGCTGGTGCCCGTCACGCCGGTCAGCACGTCGGACCCGTCCGTCCCGTTCACCGAGATCTCACCCAGGCTGAGCAGCGATCCGTTGCCGAGCAGCGACACGCCGTAGCGCGCACTGTCGTTGCCGAACTGATCGGTGGCGATGATGTTGACCGACAGGCCGGCACCCAGGTTCAGCAGTCCGAAGACGCTCAGCCCCAATTGCCCCAGCAGGTTCAGGTCGAGCAGGTTCAACCCGAAATTGCCGTTCGCATCGACCGGCGGCGCCAGCCGCACCGTCGCCGCCGGCGTGACCACCTCCAGCCGGACGGTCGTCCCCGGCTCGGTCTGCGCGACCAGGCCGATGGACAGCGGGATCAGCGACGTGTTCAGCCGGATGCCACCGACCGTCAGCAGATCGCCGGTCAGCGCGTCTTCCAGCCCCAGTGCGGCAATGTTGCTGACATTGCCCGCCCGGTCGGTGGCACGTGCACTCACCGACGCGTCCAGCAGGTCCGCCAGCGACAGGCCGACGTTCAGGCCGCCGATCAGGTCCAGCGACCCCAGGCCGCGATTGTCGAGCTGCACCGTCGCGGTCGCCGTCGTGCCCAGCGCGGACACGTCGACGGTCACGATCGAATTGGGCTCGCCCGATACGCTCAGCAGGTTGCCGACCAGCGACAGCACCGGCGTCTGCGGCGCGATCGTGTCGATCACGAACGTCGCCGGTGGCGACACCAGCCCGCCGTCGATCTGCGCGGTCACCTGCGCCGGGCCGTCCGCTGCGTTGCCGATCACCGGCACCGTCACGCCCACCGATCGCGCCGCCACGTCCGCGGCGGTCAGCGTCGCGGTCGTCTGCACGACATAGCCGTTCTGCGAGGTCAGGGTGACCAGCACCGTGTCACCCGCGGTCGCGCCGGGGGTCAGCCCCACCGCCACCTGGATGCCGCCGCCGCTGCGCGCTTCGACATTGTTGACGAAGCCGTCGGCCGCCTCGATCACGCTCACCACCGGCACGCCCAGATCGGGCGCGATGACGGTCGCCGGGTTGCCGACATTCTGTGCGGCATCGATCGCCACCACGCTCACCAACTGCCCGTCGACCAGCGGCACCGGCAGCGTCACGCTGAACGTGCCGTCTGCCGCCACTGGCGCGATGATCGGCGTGGTCGATCCGCGCACGGTCACCTGCACTTGCGCACCCGGCTCGGCGAGGCCGCTCAGCACGGTACCGCCCGCCGAAATCGCCAGACCGGTCGGGACTGCCGGCGCCACGCTGTCGACCAGCGCGGTGGCGACCGGGCCGATATTGCCCGCCGCATCCTGCGCCTGCGCGGTGACCGCGACGCCATTGGCCAGTGCGGTGCCCGGTACGAACCGCCAGTTGCCGGCGCTGTCGGCCACGACGGTGGCAAGGGGCGCACCGCCCGCCGTCAACGTCACCGTCGATCCCGCCTCGGCGGTCCCGATCAGGGCCGTGCCGTTGCTCGGCCGGATCGTCGGCACGCCGGGCGGCAGGGCATCGATCGTCACGCTCGCCGCCGCGCCGGTATTGCCCGCCGCATCGGTCGCGGTGACGGACACCACCGCACCGTTCGCCGGCGCCGTACCCGGCGTGAACTGCCAGCGACCATCGGCTCCGGCGGTCGTCGTGCCCAGCGGCACCCCGCCCACGGTCAGCGTCACCAGCGCCCCCGCCTCGGTCGTGCCGGACAGGACGGTGCCATTGCTCGGGGCGATGTCCGGCACGGCCGGCGCCAGTGCATCGACGATGCCCAGGCCCGTACCGCTCGGCGTGTTGGCCGCATTGGTCGCCACCGCGCTGAGCGAAGTGCCATCGGGCAGGGGCGCGCCGGTGGACAGCGTCCACGCGCCCGTAGCATCGGTCTGCACCGTGCCCAGCACGGTCCCGTTCGCACTTACCGTCACCAGTGTGCCGACATCGGCGGTGCCGGTGATGGTCACGCCATTGGTCGGCGCGATCGTCGGTGTCGCCGGCAACGATGCGTCGATCGTCACGCTGCCGGGGCCGCTGACATTGCCCGCCGCATCGGTCGCGGTCACCGCGACCGCCAGGCCGTTGCCGATCGGCGTCGTCGGCCGCGCGCTGTAGGCGCCATTGGCATCGGCGACCGCCGTTGCCACCGGCACACCGCCCAGCGTGATGGTGACGGTGGCCCCCGCTTCCGCGATGCCGGACACCACGGTGCCGTTGCTCGGATTGACGCTCGGCGCTGACGGCGCGGCGGCGTCGATCACGCCGGTCGCGATACCGCTGACATTGCCGACCGCGTCACGCGCGCTTGCCTCGATCGTGGTCAGGTCGGCCAGCGACGTGGTCGCGGTCAGCGTCCAGCGGCCATCCGCGCCCACCGTCGCCGTACCGACCGGCACGCCACCGGCGGTGACGGTCACGATCGATCCGATCTCGCCGCTGCCACGGATGGTGGTCGCATTGCTCGGATCGATGGTCGGCGTCGCTGGCGGCAGGGCATCGACCAGCACGCCCGCCGGCCCGCTGACATTGCCCGCCGCATCGGTCGCACGGGCCACCACCACCGTGCCATCGGCCAGCGGCTGGGCTGGCGTCACCGTCCAGCGGCCATTGATGTCCGCCGTTACCGGCGTGCCGATCGGCTGTCCTTGCGCATCGGTCAGCGACACCAGCGCGCCCACCTCTGCCGTTCCGGTCACGCTGACGCCGTTGGTCGCTGCAATGATCGGCGCGTCGGGTGCGATCTGATCGACCACGCCCAGGCCGGCATCACTGACATTGCCCGCGATATCCCGCGCCGTCGCGCTCAGCGTCGTGCCATTGGCCAGTGTCGCGGCCGGCGCCAGGGCCCATGATCCGTCCGCCTGCACGGTCGCGGTGCCGACCGGCGTACCGCCGCCGTCCACGACGGTGACCACCGTACCCGGCTCGCCACGTCCCGTCACGATCGTGCCGCGCGTCGGGTCGATCACCGGTGCCGGCGGCGCCACGGCGTCGATCGTCACGCTGGCGACGTCGCTGATGTTGCCCGCGGCATCGATCGCCACCGCGCGCACCACCTGCCCGTCGGGCAGCGGCGTTGCCGGCGTCGACGTCCAGTTGCCGTTGCCGTCCACCGTCACCCGGTCGATCAGCGCACCGTTCGCGTCGCGCAATTCCACCGTCGCGCCGGCCTCTGCCGTGCCGGTGATCGCCACGCCGCGGCTCGGATCGATATCGGGTAGCGGCGGCGCCACCGCATCCACCACCGAACTCGCCGGCCCGCTGGCATTGCCCGCCGCATCGCTGGCGACGGCATTGACCACCGTGCCATCGACCAGCGGCGTGGTGGGCCGGAACGACCAGCTTCCGTCCGTCCCTACGACCGTGGTGCCGATCGGGGCCCCGCCCTGCTCGCTCAGCGTGATCGTCGCACCCAGTTCGCCCGTACCGGTCAGCAGCGTGCCGTTGCCCGCCACCACCGTGGGCACGTTCGGTGCGACCGCGTCGACCGTCACCGTCGCCGCCCCGCTGCTATTGCCGGCCGCGTCGACCGCGACCGCGCGCACCTGGGTGCCGTCCGCCAGCGCCGGGATCGGGCCGAACTGCCAGTTGCCGTCGGCATCGACGGTCGCGGTACCGATCGCGCCGCCCGCGCCATCGGTCAGGACGACGCTCGACAGCGGCTCGGCGGTGCCCGTCAGGATCGCGCCGTTGCTCGGGTTCACCGCCGGCACCGCAGGGGCGATGGCATCCACCGTCACGCCTGCCGGGCCGCTGGTGTTGCCCGCCGCGTCGCTGACGGTCGCCACGATGCCCGTGCCATCGGCCAGCGGCGCGCCCGGCGTCACCACCCAGCGCCCATCGGCGCCCACCACCGCGCTGCCGATCGGATTACCCGCGGCATCGGTCACCGCGACGGTCGCGCCGATCTCGGCGCTGCCGGCGATCGTCTGTCCGTTGGAGGGATCGATCACCGGCGCGGCCGGCGCAACCGCGTCGATCACGATGGTGGTCGGTGTGCTGACATTGCCCGCCGCGTCGCGCGCCGTGATCGACAGCGCGGTGCCGTCGCCCGGGACCACCCCCGGCGTCACCGCCCAGGCGCCGCCCGCATCGGTGACCGTGGTCGCGATGACGCCGTTCACGTCGCTGATCGTGATCGTCGCACCCGCCTCGGCCGTGCCAGCCAGCACGCTGCCGTTGCTGGGCGCGACCACCGGCGCATCGGGCGCGACCGAGTCGACGATGTTCACGCCCGCCACGCTGGGATTGCCCGCAGCATCCGTCGATACCGCCGCCAGCGGCGTACCGTTGGCCAGCGTCGTGCCCGGCGTGATGCTCCACCGGCCATCGGCGCCCACCACGACGCTGCCGATCACCGCACCGGTGGCGCCGTCGGTCAGCACCAGCGTGGTGCCCGCCTCCGCGGTGCCGGTCACGATCGCACCCGCGCTCGGGTCGATCACCGGCGTGACCGGCACGGTCGCATCGACGATGCCCTGCCCGGCCGCGCTGACATTGCCCGCGGCATCGGTTGCGGTCGCACTCAGCACCGTGCCGTCCGCCACCGGCGTACCCGGCACGATCCGCCAGCGGCCATCGGCGCCGGCCTGCACCGTGCCGATCGTCGCACCCGCCGCACCCAGCACCGTGACCAGCGATCCCGCCTCGGCGGTACCGGTCAGCACCGCACCCGTGCTCGGCGCGATCACCGGTGCCCCCGGCGCCACCGCGTCCACCACCGTCGACGCCGGTGCGCTCGCATTGCCCGCCGCATCGGTCGCCACCGCGCTCACCGCCGTACCGTCCGCCACCGCCGCGCCCGCGCTCAACACCCACCGACCATCCGCCCCGGCGGCCACCGTGCCCAGCACCGCGCCGCCTGCCGCGGTCACCGTCACGCTGGCCCCCGCCTCGGTCACCCCGGCAAAGGTCACGCCCGCACTCGGCGCGATCGTCACGCCCGGCGCGACCGCGTCGACCGTCGCGGCCGCCGGCGTGCTGCGGTTGCCCGCCGCATCGATCGCCACCGCGCGCACCACCGTGCCATCGCCCAGCGTCGCTGCCACCGACCACGACCCATCGGCCGCCGCCACCGTCTGCCCGATCACCGCGCCACCCGCGCTCACCACCACCGTGGCGCCCGCCTCGGCCGTACCCGCGACCACCGCCGCGTTGCTCTGGGCGATCACCGGCGCGCCCGGTGCCACCGCATCGATCACCGCCGTCGCCGGCGCGCTCGCATTGCCGGCCGCATCGGTCGCCACCGCATTCACCACCGCGCCGTCACCCAGCGGCACCCCCGGCGCGATCTGCCACCGGCCATCGGCCTGCACCACCGCGCTGCCCAGCACCGTGCCGGCCGCATCGGTCAGCGTCACCAGCGCACCCGCCTCGGCACTGCCGGTCACGACCACACCGTTGCCGGCATCGATCACCGGCACGCCCGGCGCCACGGCATCCACCGTCACGCCGCCTGGCGCACTGGCATTGCCCGCGGCATCCGTCGCCACCACGACCACAGCCGCGCCATCCGCCAGCGGCGCCGCCAGCGTCACGCTGAAGGCTCCCGTGCCATCCGCCACGCCGGTGCCGATCTCGACACCCGCCGCGTCACGCACGCTGATCGCCGCACCCGCCTCGGCCAGCCCGGCCACCACCGTGCCGTCGCTCGGCGCCAGCACCGGCGCATCCGGCGCCACCGCGTCCACCGTCGCCCGGCCGATGCCGCTGACGCTGCCCACGCCGTTCGTCGCCACCGCGCTGAGGCCCGTGCCGTCGCCCAGCGGTGCCGCCGGCGTCACGCTCCACGTGCCGCTCGCATCCACCACCGTGCTGCCGATCGTCGCACCCGCCGCATCGGTCACCGTCACCGTGGTGCCCGCATCCGCCGTACCGGTGACCACCGTGCCGTTCGTCGGCGCGATCACCGGGGTGGAGGGCAGGCTGGCGTCGATCACCAGCGTGGCCGGCGCGCTGGCATTGCCCGCCGCATCGGTGGCGACCACGCTCACCACCGCGTCGTCCGCGACCGGGGGCGTCACCACCAGCTGGAAATTGCCATCGTCATCGGCCGTGACCTGGCCCAACGCCACACCGCCGGCGCTCAGCGTCACGCTGCTGCCCGGCTCGGCGGTGCCGCTCAGCACGGCGCCATTGCTCGGCTCCAGCACCGGCACCGCCGGCGGCACCGCATCCACCGTCACCACCGCGGCCGGCCCGGCATTGCCCGCCGCATCGGTCGCCACGACCGTCAGCACCGCGCCGTCGCCGATCGGCGCGGCCGGCGTGATCGCGAAGCTGCCATCGGCGCCCGCCACCACCTGGCCCAGCGAAGCGCCCGTGCCATCGGTCACGCTGACCGTGGCACCCGCCTCCGCGGTGCCGGTGATCGCCGTGCCATTCGTCGGGTCGAGCACCGGTGCGACCGGGGCCGCCGCATCGACGCGCACCGCGCTTGCCGGCCCGGCATTGCCGGCCGCATCGCTGGCCGCGACCAGCACGATCGTCCCATCGGCCAGCGGCACGGTCGGCGTGACGGCAAAGCCGCCATCCGCACCCGCCGTTCCCGTTCCGATCACCGCCCCGTCACGCGTGGTCAGCGTCACCGTGGCTCCCGGCTCGGCGGTACCGGACACGACGGTGCCGTTGCTCGGCACCGTCACCGGTGCACCCGGCGCGACCGCATCCACCGTCCCCGTGCCGGCGTCGCTGACATTGCCCGCCGCGTCGCGGGCCTCGACCCGCACCGTCGTCCCATCGGCCAGCGGTGCCGCCGGCACCACCGACCATTGCCCGTCCGCCCCGACCACGTCGCTGCCGATCACCGTGCCGTCCGGCCCGGTTGCCACCACCGTGCTGCCGATCTCGGCCGTGCCGGTCAGCACCGTGCCGTTGCTCGGCGCGACCACCGGCGCTGCCGGCGCCGCCGCATCCACCGTCACGCCGGCCGGCGCGCTGACATTGCCAGAGGCATCGCGCGCCACCACGCTGACCGCCACGCCGTTGCCGACCGGCGCCGCCGGGGTCAGCGCCCAGGCGCCATCCGCGCCGGCCGTCGTCGTGCCGATCACCGTACCGGCGGCATCGCTCAGCGTGATCGTCGCCCCCGCCTCGGCCGTGCCCGCAAAGGCCGTGCCGTCGCTCACCGCCACCGTCGGCACATCGGGCGCCACCGCGTCGACGACCACCGCCGCCGCCGGCCCGCGCTCGCCCTGCCCGTTGGTGGCATAGGCGCGCACCACCGTGCCATCCGCCAGCGGTGTCGCCGGCGTCAGGCTCCACGTGCCATCAGCCCGCACCGGCGCGGTGCCGATCGTCGCGCCCGTCTCGTCCACCAGGATCAGGATCGCATAGCCCGGCTGCGACGTGCCCGTCACCACCGTGCCGTTGGTCGGGTCGATCGTCGGTGCCGGCGGGATCGCGATGGTATCGGGCGCGGTGACGGTTGCCGGCACGCTGCTGTTGCCCGCCGCGTCGGTCACCACCACGCTCACCACCTGCGCATCGAGCAGCGCCGGCGACAGCGGCACGGTAAAGCTGCCGTCATTCGCCGCAACAGCGGTACGATCGGCCACGCCGTCGCCATCGATGTCGATCCCGACGGTCGCACCCGCCTCGGCCACGCCCGAAAGGCTCGCCCCGTCCGCCGCGATCACCAGTCCGGTCGCTGCCGCCGGGGCAGTCGTGTCGGCCGCGACCACCGTGGCCGGCGCGCCGAGATTGCCCGCGGTATCGGTCACCGTCACCGTCACCGTCTCGCCATTGGTCAGCGCCGGCACCAGTGCGATCACGAACGTCCCGTCCGCACCGACCGTGCCCGTCGCATCCGCAACCCCGTCGCCATTGGTGTCGACCGACACCGCGGCGCCCGCCTCGGCAGAGCCGGAGATGCTGGCACCACCCTCGGCGATCACCAGCCCGGTCGCCGCCGCCGGTGCGGTCGTATCGGCCGCGACCACCGTGGCCGGCGCGCCGAGATTGCCCGCGGCATCGGTCACCGTCACGGTCACCGTCTCACCATTGGTCAACGCCGGCACCAGTGCGATCACGAACGTCCCGTCCGCACCCACCGTGCCCGTCGCATCCGCAGCCCCGTCGCCATTGGTGTCGACCGACACCGCGGCGCCCGCCTCGGCAGAGCCGGAGATGCTGGTGCCACCCTCGGCGATCACCAGCCCGGTCGCCGCCGCCGGCGCGGTCGTGTCGGCCGCGACCACCGTGGCCGGCGCGCCGACATTGCCCGCCGCATCGGTCACCGTCACCGTCACCGTCTCGCCATTGGTCAGCGCCGGCACCAGCGGGATCACGAACGTGCCGTCCGGCCCGGCCGTGCCGGTCGCGTCCGCAACGCCGTCACCATTGGTGTCGACCGACACGATGGCATCCGGCTCCGCCTGGCCCGACACGCTCGTTCCGCCGTCCGCGATCACCAGCCCGGTCGCCGGCTCGGGCGCGGTCACGTCGGGTGCGGCGACCATCACCGGTGGCGCGACATTGCCGGCCGGATCCTGCACCGTGACCATCACCATCTCGCCATCGGTCAGCGGCGTCGGCAGGTCGATGATGAAGCGGCCATCGGTGCCCGCCACGCCGGTGATGTCCGGAATGCCGTCGCCATCGATGTCGATCTGCACCGTCGCGCCCGGCTCCGTGGTCCCGGTCACCGTCGTGCCGTCCGGCGACAGCGTCACCCCCTGGGCAGAGGCAGGCGGCGTCGTATCGGGCGAGGCGACCGTTGCCGCCGGACCGACATTGCCCGCCGTGTCGCGCACCGTCACGCTGACCGTCCGCCCGTCGGCCACCGCCGGCGACAGGGTCGCGGTAAAGCGGCCATCGGCGCCTGCCGTCACGGTGAAATCCGCCGTGCCATCGGCATTGACGTCGATCAGCACCGTCGCGCCCGCCTCGGCCTGCCCGGTCAACTGCGTACCGGCCGCGTTGAAGCTCAACCCCGTCGCGGCGGTCGGCGGCGTCGTGTCGGCGACCGGCGGGGGCGGCGTGCTGCCGCCACGATCGTCATCATCCCCGCCGCTGCTCAGCGCGGCGATGCCGCCGCCGGCCAGCGCCAATCCACCCAATATGCCCGCGATCCCCAGGCCACCGCCGCCACCGGCCGCCGCTGCGCCCGCCGCACCCAGGCTGGCAAAATCCGCCGCCACGCCCTGCGGGACATAGGCCGCCGCCACCGTGCCGTCCGCCGCCGCGGGGGACAGTTCGGCCAGCACCAGCTCCTGCTCTCCGTCCAGCAGATACAGGTGGCTCGGCTTGTCCGCTGCGGCGTAGAAGTTGACGACGCGTACCGTCTGCCCGTCCTTCAGCGTCAGCACCAGGTCGGCGCCATCGCGCGTCAGGCTGGCGACATCCTGCGCATTCACCGCCAGCGCGACATTGTCGCCCGGCTGAACGGTGACGGATCCGGTGACGGTCTGCTCCGCCCCGGTGGAAACGGGCGTGTTGGCGGGCGTGATCTTGGCCTGGATGCTCATGGAAATCCTCCTCTTCGGCTCCCCCCGAAAGGTGGTGGGCGATACGCGCCCGGCATGGTCACACGGCGCGGTGGCGCCGATGCGAAAACGCCGGACATGTCGCGGATCGCGTCATCCTCATCCCCTTCGAAACGCGGGCACTTTCACCCGCGTCAGGCACCCAGAACGCCGCCTCAATAGTTAACGCTGCGTTAAAAGAGGACGAATTTCGACTATCAAAACCGTTTTGAAACAACACGTTGTGGTGGTTATTTGGACGCTGCTCAGTGTTGCTTGCGGCGGCGTTCGAACCACCATGTGCTGGCCGCTGCGATCATCCACGCCGCCAGCCAGAACCATCGACTTTGCCAGATATGCGACGGCGTTGCTTGCAAAAGTGCGGATTCGCCGCGAACGAGCCGCAGTGTCGCGTCCCGCCGTTCGCGCGCCTGCATCGCCGGATCGGCATCGGCGGCACCGACATGCACCGGCCGTTCACCCAGCCGGTACCAGCCCGCCACCCGCGGCCAGAAGGCGGCACAGCCCCGTTCCGGTTGCAATTCCACGGCCCGTGCCCTTGGCGTAATTAAACGGTCGCCCGCCTTCACCCCGCATGCCACGGCCCGCACCCCCGCGCGTGGCCGGTCCGATATGCTCGGCGGAGCCCCGTCGCCCGGCCGTGCCACCGCCGACAGCAGCGCACTCCACCACTCGGCATAACGATCGCCATGCCCGCTGGTCGTCAGCGCGAAACTGTCCTGCACCAGGGTCAGCGCGACCCGTCCCTGTCCGGCCGGCCGCCATGCGGACAGCATCGCGCCCCCCTTGTCGCGCATGATCGTCGCGCCCGTCACGCCGTATCCCGTGCGCGTCAGTTCGGGCACTGCAGCGCGATCACCGGCAAAGGCCAGCGGCACGTCGGCGCTTCCCGGCCCCCGCCGCGCCGCCAGCGCGGCATCGTCGGGCGCGGCGGGTGGCAGGGAAACCACATGGTCCGCGCCGTCGCCTTGGAATCCGAACCCGAACGTCCGCCAATCCTGGCGCACTGCCGGCGGCAACGGCCCGGTTGCGCGCAGCACCAGTCCCATGCCGCCACGCAGCGCCGCGCGCACCACGCTGCGTCCATCGCTGCCCAGCATGGTCCAGGCGCGGTCGTCCAGCACGAGGATATCGGTCCGGGCCAACGCGCCCGGCTCGACCCGCACCGCACCGCCGAGCGTAGCGTCGCCGCCAAGCGCCGCCCGCACCTCCACCGCCAGCCCGGCATCCGTCGCCCAGCGCCGCAACGCCTTGATTTCAGGCCCCGGTGCGCCGCTCAGGATCAACAGCCGCACCACGGCCGGCGCACGCGTCCACAGCGGCACCGTCACCGTGTCGATGGTGCCCAGTTTGACGGTGAACAGCACCGCCCCGGCCGTCCGCGCCGTACCCGACAGCACCGCCTCGCCACGCGCGTCCGGCGTCTGCCGGTCCACCACCCGCCCCGCCGGATCGAT